>JAGLYE010000182.1 GCA_023132505.1 Bacteroidales bacterium
ACTTCGAACTCCGAACTCCGAACTTTGAACTTATAACTCCAGATTCGTCATTTCATCAGTAATCCCAAACTCATATTCCGGGTACTGATAAACCGGCATCACGGCTTCAGTCTTTGAAATGGAATAACCATAAATGGATTCATATTCGGTAGGATCTTCGCCCATGGCCTCCATCTGTTCGATATATTTCATGATGGATTTGGATTCAACAATGGTCACTTTGCCCATCTTTTCTATTATCGGGCTATGGCGGCGGGTACGGTCATGATCGAACAGCAGCACCCTTTTGCCCCCGGGTGTCAATCCAATGGTTCTGAAGGTAAGGCTTTTGCCTACCCCTGGCAGATTAAGGACATTCCTGTCAAGGGCAAGGAAAGGAAGCCCGGCCTTCTTCATGATATCTGTCAGGATATTCTTAGAGTTTTCAGCATTCAGACCGATATTCGCAATGTCATCAAGATATTCTTCAGGCAGTGTACCATATACTTTCTCCTGCATTTGTTCCTGTACTGCCCGTTCATTGGTGGCAAAGTTGGCTGCATTTTCCTTGAATCCTTTAACCGTGAAGGTGTAATAGGTAAGCACGCCCAGCTCATTCAGTACCTGGCGTAGTTTATTGGTATGCCCTCTCTTCGATGCCCCGGCAGTAAATACGAGCTGGTTGGTCACGATCCATCCTGCTGATTGCAGACGTTCAATGGCTCTCCTGGCTTCTGGAGTAGCCTCCATGGCCGTTTCGAAATGTGTCTGGATGACAAACTGGGTCATACCGATCTTCATGGCTTTTTTCTTGAATTCCCCAAGCACGAAAACAAGGTCAGCAGAAATACGTTGCGGGAGATAGGCCAGCAGTCTTGTTCCCAATCTCACACGCCTCATTTCAGCATATTTTTTTCCTTCAGGACGTTGCTTATTGTCATTGATCTTTTTAGTGGCCATAACATAAACCGCATTGAGCACAACCTCAAGGGACTTGTTGGATGCCATCAGGGCATCACCACCGGTAATAAGGATATCGCGAAGCTGAGAATCATTCCTGAAATATTCCATGAACTGTTCCAGCCGTTCGGGCCAGCTGATCTTGGGCTTCAAGCGGTTCAGGTCAAAATTAAGGTGCCCGCGCTGGAAATCGTACATGCGCTGACATGAAGAACACAGCCCTGCACAGGCCCTGCCCCTGTTATTGGGGATAAGGATGGCAACCTCAGGATACCTCCGGTGTGTGGAACGGCTGGAAGGGAGTATCCATCCTGCTGCATTCGGCTTGCCGGGTTCCACAATATCCTCTTTTTCCCATGCTACGATACTTCCAAATTCTTTCACCAGTTCCTTGCTGTAAAAAACATATTCCCTGATGGCTTCATCAGACCCCTTCAGGTGTTTGGGAGGGTTCACCATCAGCATTGTAAGATAATGGGGGTTCACAAAGGTGGGGATGCCGGCTTTCTTTGCCTTTCTGAGCTGTGTCAATCTCCTTTCAGAAATAGAATGATCAAGCATTTCATTCAGTACTTCCGGGTCACGGATTGCAAACCTGAGGTGAAAAAGGCGGGTTTGCCACCATTTCAGCATGAGGGAATATTTGCCTTGCTTAGATATGTCGGGCTCGAAAAAGAACTTGGCATCCCTGATGCGTCCATCGTCCATCATTTCGATAAACTTACGGATGATCCTGTCCTTGTTTTTATTACGGATGGCGACAATCTCAGGATCAAGCCCTGAAGGATGCCTGTCAATCCATTCCATCACCATTTCCCTGGAGGGTATATTCTTTCTAAGCTTACCATTAAATTGCCGGAAAAGCATGATCATATCCATCACAAAATCAACCCTGAAACCGTATTCGCCGGTTTTAACAGCTTCAAATAACTGCCCGAATGGATCTGAGATAACTTCCTTTTTGCTGATACTGGGGTCTTGCACTTTAATTCCTGCATAAACGAGATAATCTATTATGCGCATGGCTGCCACGTCCTTCCAGTTCAACTTGTCAAAATTATTCCGGTTTACATTATTGGACTCACAGCAATCTTTCAGATAGGGGCGCTCACTTACATAAGTCATCACCCATTCCCTTATCGCCGTTTTAAAAGCTCCGGATGAATCTGACTGTCGAATACTCTCACGTAAAAATATATTTTCGCTGAGTAGCAGATCGAGTAAAGCCTGTAGTTTGTTCAAAGCCATATAAAATACCTTTGCAATTCACCAATCAAAAGCTAAACATAAACCGTTGCTGCTTGTTATATCAGAAAGCTGGATCAAAAAAACCGACTTTCGCAAGATTAATTAGTGTAAATCAATCGGTTAGGATTACTTTTTTGATCGGTAATGCAAAGATAAGCATTTTTTGCCTTTAATTAGTCGGGATGCTATGTTATCCTATGGTAAAGCCGGGATTGAATTTTAACATTTAAATAATAGCATCTGGTTTCTGGTCACTGGTTTCTGGAATTTTTTAGCCAGTAGCAGCACACAGATACCAGTAACGAGTAACCGGCGACAAGGAGCTTCTGAGTTTGATTTATCCAGTATCCAGAATCCAGTATCCAGTATCTATTTCTTAATCACATATTTCTTCCTGGGAGAAGTACTATGGGTAAATGAATTCCGGCTGCCGGGTTTTTTATAGGCCTTTATCCTGGAAGAACGGTTGTAGCTTATCTTGCTATGGGTAGAATAAGTGCTCTGCGAACAGGAGGAAGAGGTTAATAGAAAGAGCCCAAGTATCAGGGTAGTCAGTAAAAACGGTATACTTATCCGGAACTTCATTATGTTTTGTCTTAAGTCTGGGTTGTATTTGTAGCAGTAAAAATAGTAAAAAATAATAACGTCTTACCTTTACCGATTATTTTTAACAGAATGAAGTCCCTGCACCCTGTACCCTGTACCCTGTACCCTGTACCCGATATACGGTATCCTTCAAAACAATTACCTTTGCCAGTTGTTATTCTTCAAAACAAATTGACCATGAAAAATAAAATCAACACCCTCTGGAAAGATAATATGGTTTTTGAAGCCACTGTAAATGGATTTAAGATCACACTGGATGCAGATGATGCAGTGGGTGGGGAGAATCAGGGCCCTCGGCCTAAACCACTGACATTAGTATCTTTAGCAGGCTGTACAGCAATGGATGTAATCTCTATCCTGAAAAAAATGAGAGTAGTGCCGGAATATTTCAATGTTGAGGTTGAAGGTGAGCTTACCGAAGAGCATCCCAAATACTATCACAGCATTAATATTAAGTATATTTTCAGGGGGAAAGACCTGCCGATGAATAAGCTGGAAAAAGCTATTAACCTATCCCAGGACCGTTATTGTGGTGTGAGCGTAATGCTTCTGAAGAGTTCGAAGATCACACATGAAATAGTAGTGGAATAGCAAACGAATGAAGATCGAACACCGAAAATCGAAAATGCATTCTCCAGTATCTAGTATCCAGCATCCAGTATATCAATCATCTCACTCAGCATCATTGCGGTAGCACCCCAAATGACATGACCTTGTATATAAAAGCAGGGGACCCCAATAATATTAAATTCCCTGTGGGGGATTTTTCTGACCTGCAGGTTGGCAGGGTTTGTTAACTCATCCAATGAAACCGGGAGAATTTCTGATACTTCCGAAGGATCTGGGATAAGATCGGGTTTTTGTGAAGTCCATCCAATAACAGGCTTTACAATGTAATTGCTTGGCGGGATGTAGACAGAGGTGATCGCACCAAGAATTTCTACATCTTCAATGTGAATGTTGGTTTCTTCTTCGGCTTCCCTCAGGGCAGTATGGAACAAATTACTGTCAGCCTCTTCATATTTACCCCCGGGAAAGGATATCTGGCCACTGTGCACTCCGTCATATTCATTTCGCCTGATCAGCACCAGATGAATATTTCCATATTCCTCCGGATAGAAGCATATAAGTACAGCTGCTTTCATTGCATCGCCATACCCACTGCGGTTTTCAATCTCCTTACGCCTGACAGCAGGCACCATCTTCATTTGTGAAGATAAGCCGGGCAACTCGCCCTTAAGGCGTTTTGTTAATGTTTCTTTAAAAGATCTCTTCTCTGATTTCATTGCATTGCAAAATTATAAAAACTCCAAAGACCAACTCCAAGTATTTCAAGTACTCCA
>JAGLYE010000183.1 GCA_023132505.1 Bacteroidales bacterium
AAAGACAAACAGGGAACAATAGCCATTATACTGGTAGATAAGAACGGTAAGGAAAAACTACGTGAAGCTGAGATGTTCCAGAAAGGGAGGGATAAGAAACTATTTCGCTATACCAAACCCGAGAAGCAAGCCGGTATTGCTACTCTCTCCCTCCCCGGCGGAGTGATGTGGCTGTATATGCCTGCTTTCGGCAAACCAAAGAAGGTTACCTTCCTGGCCAAAAGCCAGGCCTTTACCGGCACTGATTTCTCTTATGAGGATATGGCCACCGAGCCTTATGCTGAACGATTTTTACCCAGACTGGAAGAAACAAGAGATGATGCCTATGTGCTTGTACTTACGCCAAGATCGGAAAAATCAAATTACAGCAAGATCATCGTCACCCAGGATAAAACCAATTTTTATCCGATCAAGATGGAGTATTTTGATAATGGCGGGAAGAAATTCAAAGAAGCCACCTACGAATACGAAAAGACAGGAAAATACTGGAATGCAAAAGAGGTAGTCATGACCAATCTCAAGAAACATCATTCAACCAAGATCCGCCTTACCGATGTGGTTTTTGACCAGGGACTGTCAGATGATATTTTTATGGTTGAGAATCTGAAACCGGAGGAATAGCAATCTATTCTTTGATAACAGGCGGATTCACCCACTCCCCTTGCAGGGCAGCTTCTTCAGGTCCGTACAGCCGCATTACCATATAAAAGGGCCCATCGGGGGCCGGGAGCCAGTTTGCTTCAAGGTCTCCTCCGGGACTGTCTTTTTGGATATATATGGTAAGTGAGCCATCATCCCCCGTTACTAACTGTTCCATCATAGGTGAATTCAACAGGTATCGATCCAGAGGGTTCTCGATTAACAACTGAGTTTTAGCATCGTACATCGTCAGCGACCAGAATGCCTTGACAGGTGGGAATTTGCCTGGCAGGAAAACCAGGGTGTATTTATTTTCAGCGGCATTCAAAGCCTCGCTTTCCGAGTCAAACAGATATACCGGGTAGATGGCCTCTGTGCCTGAATTACCATACAGTCCAAGATGTGCAGCTCCTGCGCGAGGAAGGTAATGATTTGGCTGGCCATATACTTCTTCAGCAGTCTGCTTCATAAACTCACGCGTACCGAATATCTTAGCACTGGCAAGCGGATCATTACTCACTCCTGCAAGGAAAGCTTCTATTTCAGCCATTCCTTCATGAACACCCTCATGGATAGCTTCCTGTATTCCAGGATCGAAAGCCTCCATATCAAAAGTTTTGCCAGGCCCGATATTGATCTTTGCAAACCTCTCCCAAAGTTCTTTCTCTTCAGAAACCGGTTCAATCATGTCCATTAATGCGTCAAGGTACACAAATGATGCAGATGTAAACTGATCTCCTTCATTCCACTCAGGGACATTGACTGTATTCCCTCTTGGGATAGCCTCTCCTCCCAGGAATTCACTTAAGGTCTGAATGGCATAAGCTTCCTGAATACCTTTAACGTTTTCAAGATCATCAGGCCCCATGAGTTGTGTTCTGACTACAATGAAAAACAATGGAGTTTCACAACGAATGATATCTTTAATATATTCAGGTTTGTCTCCCTGCCATGTGGGGTCTGCGATAATGAACTGGCCGGCTTCATTTCCGCTTGTTAATGTTCCGATATAAGCAAAATTATGGGTAAAAAGATCGACCAGTTGAAAATGGTAAAAGCGCTCCTCTTCCATTTCGGGTACTGTGATAACAACAGGTTCCTCACTGATGTCACACCACATCATACAATAGGGAGTGTCGGAATTAGGTGTTACAACCGCCTTGTCATCAGGGCCAAACACCCGTGCTTCACATCCAACTTCATTAAAGGCGCACTTGTATTCCGGTGAAGATTCATCAAGTACATAAGCGCTCATGGCCTTATAATTCACAACCATGGGGAAGCCATAAATATATGCCTCTCTGGCAATTTCTTTGGCTTCTTCAGGTGTGAGGGATTTCTGGCAATCGCATCCTGAAAACATTATAGCAGCAATCGCAATAATTAATATACTGATCATTGGCTTCTTCATTTCATTGGGATTATTAGGATGAATAATTATGAGTATCTTATATATTTACAAATATAGCATATATACTACTCAATTCCAAACCTTATAGATTATGAATTACGGAAACTAATGGGAATCAAATAAATTTCTAGACGATTGCAACCCGTGTACCACCAAGGTCAACACCCAGTTTGTCAGCACTGGTGATGATGGTGTCTTTACCGGTATGTTCCACGAAGTGGATGGCCGCACGTACCTTGGGCGCCATGCTGCCTTCGGTGAATTGTTCTTCGGCGAGGTACCTCCTTGCCTGGGCTACCGACATACGATCGATAGCCTTCTGCTGCGGGGTGTTGAAATTCAGGTATACTTTGGAAACATCAGTAAGGATAAAGAATTTATCAGCATTGATCTGTGATGCCAGCAAAGCAGATGCAAGATCCTTGTCGATCACGGCATCGATGCCCCTCAGCTCATTTTCTGCAGCATAATAGGAGGGGATGCCACCACCGCCAACAGCGATCACGATCTGTCCTTCACGGGAGATCTTACGGATGGTATCTACATTACTGATAACAAGAGGTTTTGGAGAAGCCACTACCTTACGGAACCCCCTCCCCTGCGGGTCTTCAGCAAATTTCGAATCAGATATCGCAGCAATTTTATCAGCCTCTTCTTTAGTGTAATAAGGGCCAATTGGCTTGGTAGGGTTCTGAAATGCCGGATCATCCTTGGTTACCAGTACCTGGGTGATGATGGAGATGATATCACGGTCCATTTCATGGGCACGAAGCACATTCCTCAACTGCTGTTCGATCATATAACCGATAAAGCCCTGAGAATATGCCACGCAAATATCAAGGGGCATATCGGGCAAGCCAAAATGCTTATGCCCGGCATTGTTTGCCAGGAGAATATTTCCGACTTGTGGCCCGTTGCCATGGGTGATCACAAGATTATAATTATTTTTAAGTAATAAGAGCAAGCGCTCGCTGGTATAGAGTGAATTTTTTTCCTGCTGTTCTATGGTCCCTTCTTCACCTGCTTTCAACAAGGCATTGCCTCCAAATGCAACAACTGCTAACCTTTTCATATCCGTTTAATTAAGTGGGCTGCAAAACTATAAAATTATAACATAATTGACAGTTGCTTATTGTTAATTTTTCAAGAATAATCTATATTCGCTATTCAAAGGGCTTTTCATGATAGGGTTTATACGCAAATCAGACAATAAAGCTACACCTATAAAAACCATTGGACTCCTCATGGGGCCGGTATTGTTCATATATTTCCTTTTCTTTTCCAACCTTGACCCCGAACAACCTGCTGTGAGCGCCACATTGGCTGTTGCGCTGCTCATGGCTGTTTGGTGGATCACTGAGGCTGTGCCTCTGGCCATCACCTCTCTCATTCCCGTTGCTATTTTTCCACTGTTGGGCATCATGGACGGCAAAGATGTTTCTTCTACCTATTTCAATCATGTAATTTTCCTTTTTATCGGTGGCTTCATGGTTGCCCTGGCCATGCAGAAATGGAACCTGCACAAGCGGATCGCCCTGAAAATACTCATGTTCACCGGCGTAAGCCCTGCACGCATATTGCTGGGTTTTATGTTCTCCACCGCTTTCCTCTCAATGTGGATCTCGAATACAGCCACCGCCATGATGATGATCCCCATTGTGATATCCGTGATCGACAAACTGGAGGATAGCATCGGCAAGGCAGAGGTAGGAAAGTATGCCACCGGCCTTTTGCTTGGCATCGCCTACAGTGCTTCAATCGGAGGTATTGCTACACTGGTCGGGACACCACCGAACCTCTCGTTTGTGAGGATATTCAACATCTATTTTGCCGATGCCCCTGAGATCACTTTCACCCAATGGTTCCTGTTTGCCCTGCCGATCAGCGTGGTCTTCTTTTTCTTTGTCTGGGGATACCTGTATTTCATCTTCGGCCCCCGCCGGAAAGCGTGGCCCAGGCTAAGCCACGACACATTCAGGGAGCAATACCGGGCACTTGGAAAAACCACATATGAAGAGAAGGCAGTCATGGTCATTTTTGTCCTGCTTGCGCTCACCTGGCTTACCAG
>JAGLYE010000184.1 GCA_023132505.1 Bacteroidales bacterium
GCATATTACAAAGATAGAAATTAATGGGCATGAGGGCGTATTAGTGAATAGTGCCTAGTGAATAGTGCCTAGTGCCTATCTGTAAGTAAAAGTGAATAGTGGGCAATTCACCTAATACCTTTACATTGAGTGATGATATCCTATTGATTAGTGATTATTGGAGATTGGTAGTGGAGAGCGATGAATTTAGAATTATGATTTAATTTAAACCTCAAAATTTAACATCAACACCCAACACCTCAAAGTAGTATCCTCTGTCAACAGCCCTTTGCAAATACGCCGGTAAAACCCACTGAAGCTTCTCTATTGCCTTCCTGTGGTCATGAAACACGATTATCGCTCCCGGACGAGTGTATTTCCAGGTCTTCTCCAGACAGGTATTTTTATCTACTCTGGCATCATAATCCCTGCTCAGCACGGTCCACATGATGATATTGTATCGGTTTCTCAGGGATATTCGTTGTGAACGTTTAATTTTCCCATAAGGTGGGCGAAAAAGGCTGCTGTTTACCACTGCATTGCACTTTTCGACGTTTTCTACATACTTTTCAGGTTCCGTTTCCCACCCCTTGAGGTGGTTGTAGCCATGATTTCCCACCGCATGGCCTGCAGCAAGGATCTTTTGATAGATATCGGGGTGCTTATCTACATTTTCCCCCACGCAGAAAAAAGTGGCTTTCACATCATATTGTTCCAGCATGTCCAGGATGACGGGAGTGGTCTCCGGGTCGGGTCCGTCGTCGAAAGTGAGAAATAACTCTTTGCCTTGTGCAGGAATATCCCAGATGAGCCCTTTTCCCCCAAGCATCCTGAGCCAGTATGGAGTGTTAAAAAGCACCTTACCTCCCTAATATCTCATCTGCCTGATGTAGATGTCGTAATAGTCGTTGAATAACTTTTCGGCTCTGCCTGCCATCTCAGTCTGCCCGTTCATGTGTGCAGCTTCCTTTACCTCGTGGGCTATGGAAAGATAATGCTTGCGCATGTCATCCACCATCTTGCCCTTGTTGTTTTCAAAGCGGAATAAATATTCCAGGTTTTGCTCTGTGATTGTGTACATCCCTTCCAGGATATCCATGCCTTTATCTGTTGCCCCTGCGCTGAGATAGGCTTTGGCAATGTTGAAGGTGAAATAGTTAAAGGGGATGCTCTCCGGTGGGATTAGCTTTATGGCCCTGTTGCAGACCATGATGGCTGAATCCATCTTGCCTTCCTTCACAAGTTCCAGGGCCAGGCGGCCGTATATGCTCCGCATGCTCATCGACATGCGGAGGTTGTCCTCGTCCAGGTAAACATCAGGGTTTTCCATCCCTGTTTCAAACTTGTTCATGAGGTTATCATAGAGGATGTCGGTGTTGATCCTTCCGAGGTCCTGTCCTGTCCTGCCTGTCCTGATGGGCAGCAAGCGGTATGCCATGCCTTCTACCTGGAAGTAGTCCTGCAAGCCTATATAGGAATCATTGCCGGTGGTGCTGGCAAAATATACCGGGCGCTCCCAGTCGTTGGTTGCCAGAAAGTCCATCAGGATGATATTGTTGCGTTGCAGGCCCCAGCGGTCCAAAGTCCAGGTGATGGGCGTAATGAGGTTTGCCAGCTCAATCGGTACCGTGCCGTTACCAACAACTTTGGCCGAGTCAGCGGTTAGCATGAATTTCTTGGTGGGGAAATAGTCGATGGTAATGCCGTCGCGCTTGAACTGTAGCCGGCTTTCGTCCTTTTGGATGATGTCGAACAGGGCCTTCACATCCACAAAATCCTTGATATTTTCGTTCTCGATGAGGTATACCACATCTCGTGTACCCTGCCGGTACTGGTCCTGACTGAGGGATATGGCCATGGCTTCAGAGTCATAGGCCTTGCGCACCATCTGGTCCACATACCAGTCGCCGTTAAGCAGGCTAAGGTTACATACCCGCACATCGGTGCGTATGCCTTCTACTTCCTGGGCGTACCACAGGGGGAAGGTGTCGTTATCGCCATTGGTGAAGAGCACGGCATTGGGGGCACAGGAGTTGAGGTAGTTCTTCGCCATGTGCAGAGCCGTGTAGCGCCCCGAACGGTCATGGTCGTCCCAGCCCTGGGCAGCCATGATAATGGGCACGATCATGCACACCGCCGTGGAGGCGATGGCTGCCGTCTTCAGGTCAACATATTTCTTTAGCTGCTCATAGAGAGCAAGCACACCCAGCCCGATCCAGATCGCAAAGGCGAAGAAGGATGCCGCATAGGCATAGTCTCTTTCCCTTGGCTGTGGTGAGTGCTGGTTGAGGTAGATCGTGATAACCATCCCGGTCATCAAGAATAGCAGGGCTACCACCCATCCATCCCTGGATCTGCGCCGGAAATGAAATATCAAGCCTGCGATGCCCAATATGAATGGGAGGAAATAGAACTTATTGCGGGCCTTGTTGTTGAAATTATCAGGCAGGTCTGTCTGCGGGCCTAACCTCGCCTCATCGATGAAGTTGATGCCGCTGATCCAGTTGCCTTTGATAAGGTCACCGTAGCCGCCCTGCAGGTCGTTCTGTCTGCCGGCGAAGTTCCACATGAAGTAGCGCCAGTACATATGGCCGATCTGGTAGCGGAAGAAGTACTTCAGGTTCTGACCGAAGGTGGGTATCTTCTTGCTTTCCGGATCGTTGCTGATCCCGGCCCAGTTCTTATAGTCGTTGATGTAGCGTTGCTCGGTGCTGTTCCACATACGGGGGAAGATGGTCATATGCCTGGGATTGTACACTGGCACGGAACCCTTTTTGTCGTCGATGACCACATACTTCCCGGCCTTGTTATCGCGGCGGTAGACGGGATTACCATCTTTGCGCTCGATCACCTCGGCATTATAATATTGTCCATAGAACTTTGGCCAGTTGCCATACTGCTCACGGTTGAGGTACGACAGCAGGCTGATGGCATCTTTGGGGCTGTTTTCGTTGATAGGGGGGTTCGCATTAGAGCGGATGATCAGCATCACAAAAGAGGAGTATCCGATGAGGAGGAATACAATTGATAGTATAATGGTGTTCTGCATCGCACCCCGGGTGCGGGTGAACCAGAACACAGCCACCACGGCACCGATCACGATCAGGCGGATGAGGAAAGATCCTATAGAAGATGATTCCAGCATGATGATCAGGGCCATGAAGCCGCCCAGCAGATACACCAGGATGAGCATGGAAGGGATCTTCCGGCGGTTATACAGTATGCCGGCTGCCAGCAGCCCGATGAGCACCAGGGCAAAGAACACCGTTCCCGTGTGGAATGGTAAGCCTAAGCCGTTCACAAAGGTGAGCTCGGTGGAGGCAAAAAGCTTGACCACCTCGGGGATGATGCCGTACATCACAGCAGACAGGATCAGGATACTGGTGCCGAAGGCGATGATAGCACCTTTGCGTGTGGGCTTGAATCTTTTATAATAATACACCAGGGTGATGGCCGGGATGGTAAGCAGGTTAAGCAGGTGAACGCCAATAGAGAGTCCCATGAGGTAGGCGATGATGATCAGCCAGCGGTCGGAATGACTTTGGTCCGATATACGCTCCCACTTAAGGATGGCCCAGAAAACGATGGCCGTAAAGAAAGACGACATGGCATACACCTCGCCTTCAACAGCGGAAAACCAGAATGAGTCAGAAAAGGTATAGGCCAGTGAGCCGATGATACCGGCACCGAAGATGGCAAATATCTGTCCGCGCTGCAGTTCCTGTCCTTTTTCATACAGCTTCCTGGCCAGCATCACAATACTCCAGTAGAGGAAGAGGATGGTGAAAGATGACGAGAGCGCCGACATGGTATTCACCATGCGGGCCACCAGGGCAGTGTCGCCAAAGGCAAAAAGGCTGAAGAAACGCCCGATCAGCTGGAAGAGCGGTGCCCCCGGCGGGTGACCGACCTGCAGCTTATATGCCGTTGCAATGTACTCCCCACAGTCCCAGAAGCTGGCCGTGGGCTCAGAAGTGATGATATACACCATCGAAGCCAAAAGAAAGATGAGCCAGCCGATGATGTTGTTGAGCTTGTTGAAATAATTCATTAGAAATCGGTGTTTAGATAAGGGGGTAAAGATAGTAATTTTCGCACTTCGTTAACTACTATAAGGGTTGAGGGTTGAGGGTTGA
>JAGLYE010000185.1 GCA_023132505.1 Bacteroidales bacterium
CGTACCACTTTACTTACTTAATGATAAGCTTCTTCGTAGCAATGTCATTCCCTGTCTTCACAGTGCAAACATAAGTTCCTGCACGCAGATCGCTCACTTCAATAATAATGTTCACAGGACCGTTCAATTGCCCCTTCTTCACTTCTTTTACCATTTGTCCGGTCATGTTTGTAATACAAATTGACACATCTGCCGGTTCCTCCAGCTTAAATTTCACCATAACTTTATTGGTGGCTGGATTCGGGCTTAACTCAACTAATATGCCCTGTAACCCGTTAGTGTTTTCACCAATGCCAACCGGAAGGTCATATTGCCCATAAATGATACGGTTCTGCTGCCAGGCATGATCATCATCCCAGGCCAGCCCGGGAGTGATATCGGCATTATAAATATAATGCATAGTACTGCTGGTAACTTTCCCGATAACAGGATAATAACATTCGTCAAAAATATGGGAAATATCGCTGGTCAGGTCTTCAAAATCCCCCCATACACCACCTATATACGACCTGAGCCAAAGGTGCTTATAGTTATAAACATCAATCTCATAGGTCTCAGTAGTGGAAGCATATATCACGTAAATATTCCCAAATTCATTAATGCCAATTGTTGGCATATTTGAGGGGCCATGCTGCTGGTAACACATGATATCTGTATTCAGCGTAACCTCACCATCACCATCTACATCCTGCATCCAGCCTATATAGTTTACATCCTCGATCATTTCAGAGTTCGCAAATCCATATTGAGGCGGTGCAAGCGCATCCATGTCATCCGAGAATGGGTCCATATCTTCATTCCAATAACCAATACCATCATAATACGGCCAGAGGGTATAAGATGCTCCAACATCAAAATGAGCAACCCTGCTGATACCAAATACTACGTGGGCCATCCCATCAGGATCCAATGCTATGTTCGCTGTATTGCAAACACTGAAAAATGTATCTGTAATGGTTGTATTCCAATCGAAAAATTGATAAGGATGTTCCCATATGATGGTTTTTTCCCAGGTTTCACCATTGTCATCAGATTTCATCATGAACATATCAGCCCAATCGCTGCTATAAAGCATGGCAACAGTATTTCCTCTTGCTGCCAGCACGTAATCATCGGCACCCAATTCAAAATAATAGTCATCCCCCATTCCGTCAAGGACAGTATGATGCGGATCCCAGGTTTCACCGCCATCTGCTGAGCGGGAATACAGCAGAGCCTGTCCTTGTCCCATATACTCTACATAAGAATTCACGAATAAATGAATGATTTCATTGTTTTCGCCCGATGTGATCATCCTTGGCCAGGTGATGTCATTTTCTAATCCGGCAGGTCCGAGAAAATTGGTTTGGGTCCAGCTTCCTGTTCCCTTGGTTTCTCTCTGCGACCACTCAAGTCCTTCAACACCATTATGTACCACAACAATTTCACCTGTTTCGCCCCAGGCAGCAATGCTTGGCCAGCCACAACGACGATCTTCAATCCTGGCTGTCGGCCACGGGCCCCACTCCGCACCATCAAAGAAATTATATCCGGTTCCTCTGTCGGGAAAGGCTGTAGCCTCAAGACCTCTTGTCCAGACTGCTGCCATCGTCCCATCATCCCAAACCTGGAAACGATTAGCGATGCTTGCATTTGATTGCAAGTCATACCAGGTTTCACCAAGTTCAGTTTCGTCGAGTGCTAGTGCCCCTTTATTGTTTATCATGCTTACATTATAATTCATAAGTGGATTAACAGCCTTATCAGGCGCCCTATAATCAACTTTAACCATGGTTTCCAATTGTGATTTACTTACAGATGGGATGTTCTGTGCACTGAGTGCAATGCCAATGCAGAGCACCAATGCAAAAAGGAATGATTTTTTCATATTTAGTTGTTTTATTTAATATTACATATTACGGGTACAGGGTACCAGGTACCGGGTACCTGGATTATTTAATTATCATTTGTTTTGTAATCCTGCTGTCTCCAACGATAACAGTATAAATATTCGTTCCTGCGTCCAATTCTGATTCACTCGCTCCTTCACAAAATATACTTTATCAGAATATTTTTGAAGCTAATAAAGATAGTATAAAATCTGCCTTTCGTCAAATCAAATGCCCTTATTAACTAACAAATATCATTTACGGATTAACAAAAATGGGCTGCCAACCCAGGTTGACAACCCATAAGAATAAGTATAAATCTTAAATCTTACTCAACGATCATCGATTTCGTCACCTTATCTGCACCATTGATCACAGTATAGAAATAAACACCGGCATCCAGATTGGAGGCATCAATTTGTACAAAATGGCTGCCTGCATTCAGGTAACCTTTATTAATGCTCATAACTTTTTGCCCGGTAACATTCACAAGCTCCACGATCAAAGTTCCCGGATTGTCGAGGCTTACTTTGATATTGGTCTGCTTGCTGAACGGATTTGGATAGTTTTGTTCTACCCTGAGATTATTCTGCCGGGTGAACTGCTCACCAATTCCTGTGAGGAGGTCTGTTTTAGGCAACTGACCGTAATAGATATTATTCTCCTGGTATGCATGGTCATCATCAATCGCAGTGCCCATGGTAATATCCGCCTGATAGATGTAATGGATGTTATCATCACTTGTATTTGTCAGAACAGGAAAGACACATTCATCAAAAATATGGGTAATATCACCGGAAAGATCCAAAAATTCACCCCAGGAGCCATTGGCATAGGCCCTCGCCCAAAGGTGCTTATAGTTATATGTATCATTGAAATAGGTTTCGGTTGTTGATGCGAAGATCACAAACCTGCGGCCATATTCATCCACTGTAATGGTAGGCATTCCAGAGGGACCCAGCTGGCGATAGAAGTAAATATCGTCGGTGAGTTCAATCTCTCCATTGCCATCCACATCCTGCATCCAGCCAATGTAGTTCAAATCCGCAATCATTTCTGAATTTGCATAACCGTATTGGGGTGGTGCAAGTGCATCCATATCACTGGAGAAAGGTTCCATATCCTCATTCCAGTATCCCACGCCATCAACATATGGGAAGAGGTTATAAGAAGTTCCCACTTCAAGGTGCATCACCCTGTTGATACCAAATACAACATGGCATTTACCATTTGCATCGAGTGCAATATTCGCTGAATTGTCAACACAGAAGAAAGTATCTGTAATGGTTGTGTTCCAGTCGAAGAACGGATAAGGGTGTTCCCACACAACTATCTTCTCCCAGTTTTCACCATTGTCGGTTGATTTCATAATGAAGAGGTCGTGCCATGCGCCGGCAACCAGAAAGGCAACTGTGCTGCCTTGTGGATACGCAAAGACGTATTCATCGGCACCGAGGTCGAAATAATCGTCAGGTCCCATGCCATCAATGAATATATTTTCGAGGTCCCAGGATTGCCCGCCATCAGCAGAATGGGAATAAACAACCGCGGCATTCATCCCCATGTAGGGATCATAGGAGTTTGCAATCAGGTGAACACTCATCATATCCGGACCGGTAGTTACCATTCTTGGCCATGCCAGCGCGGGAGGGCCTGAAGATCCCAGGTAGGTCAGTTCTGACCAGGCTCCTGTTCCAACAGCTTCCCTGGTATTATATACAAGGCTATTGGGATAATCGTGGCAAAGAACGATCTCACCATCTGTCCCAAGAGGAGCATAACTGGGCCAACCGGTACGGATGGTCTCAACCCTGGCTGTAGGGTGAGGGGCCCATTCTGTTCCATTAAAATAATTATAACCACTTCCCCTGTCGGGAAATGTTGAGGGTTCGAAGCCCATGGTGAATACACCAACCATGCGCCCGTCATCATAACGGTATAAGCGGTTGTTGAGGGATGCATTGGTCTGGAAATCGTACCAGGTCGTTCCGATAATGTGTTCGTTGGGGGCCACTGCAGTACCTCTGGTGGTATAATTCACTTCATTGTTGAAAGAAGTAAAGCTTTCGGCCGGTGCCCTGAACTCTGTTTTAACTGTTTTGTTGATCAATTCTTTTGATGGAATTGCCTGTTGGCCCATGAGAGAAAAACCCAGGCCGATGACAAGGCATAATAGTACAAGTTTTTTCATTTTGTAGAGATTT
>JAGLYE010000186.1 GCA_023132505.1 Bacteroidales bacterium
GCGGCAAAGCTCATGCCGGCAAACCCGTTACAAAAATATATATGGTCTTGGGATAGATTAGTAGTAATTGCCTTAAAAATCCACAAAACGCTCTACACAAAATAAAAACCCCGGATGAAGTGCATCAAGCATCATAAAAAATAGATATGAACTGTAGAACTATTTCGAGACAAGACATGTTTTATGATACTTGATACTCGAAACTTGATACTTGATACTCGAAACTTGATACTCGAAACTTGATACTTGATACTCGAAACTTGATACTCGATACTTGATACTTGATACTTGATACTGAACCAAGCTCAAGCCCTGTCAAATAATGCCTCCAGGTGTTCTCCCGTATAAGAATCCTTATTATTAACGATCTCCTCCGGAGTTCCTTCAAAAACAAGATTGCCGCCCTCATCGCCACCTTCCGGTCCCAGGTCAATGATCCAGTCAGCCGCTTTTATGACCTCCTGGTTATGTTCAATGATCAGCAGGGAATGACCGGCATCCAGCAGCGCATAGAAAGCTTGCAGCAGATTGTGTATATCATGGAAATGAAGCCCGGTGGTAGGTTCGTCAAAGATAAAGAGGGTGGGGGCTTCATGGCTTCCCCTGGAAAGGAAATATGCAAGCTTGATCCGTTGGGCTTCACCGCCGCTGAGGGTGCTGGATGATTGTCCCATCCTCAGATAGCCCAAACCTACATCCTGAAGAGGTTTAAGCCTGGTAACAATCCTTTTTACGGCAGCAGTCTGTTTTGGGCTGTCTTTAAAAAATGCAATAGCCTCATCAATGGTAAGATTCAGGATATCGCTGATATTCTTTTCATTGAATTGTATCTCCAACACCTCATCCCTGAACCGCTTTCCGGAGCAATGATCGCATTTGAGGTATATGTCGGCCATAAATTGCATTTCTATTTTAACAACCCCTTCACCTTCACATTCTTCACATCTTCCCCCTGGTACATTAAATGAAAAGAAACCGGGTTTATAATTCCTGACCTTGGCAAGCTGCTGATCGGCAAAGAGGGAACGGATATCATCAAATGCTTTGATATAGGTTGCCGGGTTGGAACGGGAAGAACGTCCGATGGGGTTTTGATCTACAAATTCAAGGGCATGCAGTCTGTCTGTGTCACCCGATAAACGTAAGTATTTCCCTGTCCTGCCTGCATAACCGCCATAAAGCTTCTTCAAGGCAGGGTGGAGGATGGTACTTACAAGGGATGATTTTCCGGAACCACTTACACCGGTAACAACTGTCATGACATTTAAAGGGAAAGTCACATCAAGGTTTTTCAGGTTATTTTCCCTGGCACCATGCACCTTAATGAATTCTTTCCATTTCCGCCGTTTTTCAGGAATACCGATCTTTAAGCTTCCATTCATATATTTTGCTGTCAGGCTGGTCTTATCCTCAAGTAATTTTTTATAAGGCCCGCTAAATACCAGCTCCCCGCCCATGCTTCCAGCCAGCGGGCCAATGTCGAGAATATGGTCGGCAGCCCTGATAATATCCTGGTCGTGTTCAACAACAATAACAGTATTGCCGAGGTCACGCAATTGCTTAAGAATATGTATGAGCCTGTGTGTATCACGCGGATGGAGGCCAATGCTGGGCTCATCAAGGATATACATGGATCCAACCAGGCTGCTCCCCAGGGATGTGGCCAGGTTGATACGCTGAGATTCACCGCCTGAAAGCGAAGAGGAGAGCCTGTTCATATTCAGATAGCCGAGTCCTACATCTGCCAGGTATTGCAGGCGGTTGCTGATCTCAGTGATCAGCCGTTTGCCTACTTCCTGCTCATTGGGTTTCAATTGCAGGTCCCTGATCTTGTCCAGGAGTGTGCTCACAGGCATCAAAACCACATCACTGATGGTCATACCATCAACTTTTACATAATTGGCATCTTTTCTTAACCTGGTGCCACGGCATTCGGGACAAGTCGTTTTTCCACGGTAACGTGAAAGCATTACCCTGTATTGGATCTTGTAGGTTTGTTCTTCCACTTCCCTGAAAAATTCGTTAAGGCCATAGAAGAATTCATTGCCGGTCCAGAGAAGCTCGTATTCCCTATCGTTAAGTTCGAAAATAGGTTTGTGAACGGGAAAATCAAATTTATGTGCATTGGAGATCAATGTCTGCTTCCACTGGCCCATCTTTTCCCCTTTCCAGCAGGCAATGGCATCCTCATAAACCGATAAGCCCTTATTTGGGATGACCAGGTCGGGGTCGAGTCCGATGATGCTGCCAAATCCTTCACAGGTTTTACAAGCCCCATAAGGATTATTGAATGTGAACAGGTTTACCGAAGGGTTTTCAAAGATGATCCCGTCAAGTTCAAAGCGGTTCGAAAAATGATACATGCCGGGTTTATTATCCCTGACATCAACTATGCAGCTGCCATTTCCTTCGTAAAAGGCAGTTTGCACAGAATCAGCAATGCGTACCTGCAGATCAGTATCATCAGGGTGGTTGATGATACGGTCAACAAGCACAAAAATTTCTTTTTCTGTTTTCGGAATATTATTCAGATCAAAGGCTTCTGTGATCCTGAGTAACTGTCCTTTAACGACAATTCTGCTGAAACCTTGCTGATGTAATACATTCAGTTGATCCGAAACGCTTCTGTCCTGCTTTAGCAAGAGTGGGGCCATAATCCTGACCTCAGTGCCTTCCGGAAGGCTTATTATGAATGATGTTACATCCTCCACACTATGTTTTTTGACCATTTTCCCCGAAACCGGAGAAAATGTTTTTCCGATTCTGGCGAAAAGGAGCTTCAGATACTCATATATCTCTGTGGAAGTCCCCACTGTCGACCTGGGGTTCCTGGTGTTCACCTTTTGCTCGATAGCTATTGCAGGGGATATACCGCTGATAAGGTCTACTTCTGGCTTGCTCATCCTGCCCAGAAACTGCCGTGCATAAGCGCTCAGGCTTTCCACATAACGCCTTTGCCCATCAGCATAGAGGGTGTCAAATGCAAGGGATGACTTTCCTGATCCCGAAAGGCCTGTGATCACGATGAACTTATTCCTCGGAATGCGCACATCAATATTTTTCAGGTTGTGTACCCTGGCTCCTTTAATAAATATATAATTCTTGGGATCAGGAATTTTCATGTTTTGCTTAAAATGGGTTTAGTGTATTGGAATGTGCAAAAATATTTAAAATATTTGCTTTTAGGCGTTATTTAGCTATATTTGCATCATAGTTGCATGATTATTGCAACAAAATATATAGTTTTAAGTATAAGCAGATAATCAAAACAACCTTTTCACAGGTTAAAACATAGGAGGCAAATTATCGGATAAATATTTACCCTTTTTAACTTAAACCATACTCTAAAAAGGGAGGCATATGAAAGCCTGTAAAGCTAGCGACAGCCAGTTAATTACTGAATATTTAGACGGTAAGCGGAACAGCTTCGAAATTCTCATTCACCGTCACAAGAACAGAGTCTTTGCATACATCCTTATGGTTGTCAAAGACAAGCAATTAGCTGACGACATCTTCCAGGATACATTTATTAAGGTGATCAATACGATCCAGGCAGGATCATATAAGGAAGAAGGAAAATTTATTCAGTGGGTAATGCGTATTGCGCATAACCTGATAATTGATTATTTCAGGAAATCAAAACGTTTGCCTGTGGTTGACAACGACAGCTACGATTTTGATATTTTCGATACCATACAGTTCACCGATGCATCTGTTGAGGAAAAAATGATCCTCGACCAGATCCATAAGGATGTACGCGAACTCATAGAACATTTGCCACAGGAACAGAAAGAAGTTTTGTTTATGCGTCATTACTCGGATATGAGCTTCAAAGACATTGCCGAACAGACAGATGTGAGTATCAACACCGCTCTGGGACGCATGAGATATGCGCTTATCAACCTGCGCAAGCTGATTGACGAAAAGAATATTGTTTTGACACGGTAGGTTGGGCGGTAGGCGGTAGGCGGTAGGCAGTAGGCGGTAGGCAGTAGGCAGTAGGCAGTAGGCAGTTAACCATGAAGCCATGAAACCCTGAAACCCTGAAACAATTTTTCCAGGC
>JAGLYE010000187.1 GCA_023132505.1 Bacteroidales bacterium
ATCGATGATCACGGAGCCTGACTTCATTCGTTTAACCATTTCCCTGCTGATAATGCATGGGGTCTTGCCTTCTTCGGTCCGGATAGAACCAATGACAATATCTGCAGTCTGCAGTGTTTCCGTTAATATTTTTGGCTGAATAATGGAGGTATACACCCTGTTGTTGAGATGCTTTTGTATTCTTCTTAGCCTGGAGATAGAGCCATCGAACACTTTTACCAGTGCGCCCATTCCCAGTGCGATGCGTGCGGCATTCTCGCCCACGGTTCCTGCACCCAGTATAACTATTTCTGTTGGGGCAATGCCCGGAAAGCCACCCAGCATAACACCGCGTCCGTATTCGGGATGGCTGAGGTATCGTGCAGCAATCAGAATGGCTGTGTTGCCTACAATTTCGCTCATTGACCGGACCACAGGATAGGATCCGGTATGGTCACGGATCAGCTCAAAGGCCAGTGCAGTAAGCTTTTTACTGACAAGCTTATTAAAGAATTCTTTTTTTCTGCCGTTCACATTGAGGGCAGAGATCAGTGCGCTGCCGGGAACACACATTTCTATCTCTTTAGGAGTGGGTGGGGCAATTTTCAGTATGATTCCGGCTTTGTATGCTTCTTCCGGGCTGTAAACGATCTCGGCCCCGGCCTCACTGTAATCATGATCAGAAAAGTGGGCCTCGTTGCCGGCACCGGCTTCCATCATGATGCGGTGGCCATGACCACAAAGGAAACCAACGGCCTCAGGAGTTAAAGGTACACGCCGCTCCTGGTATGTGATCTCTTTCGGGATCCCAATGATCATATTTTTTTTGGACTGGTATACCTCCAGCATTTCTTCCTTGGGGAGAAGCTGCTCCGCATGAGAAAAATTTGAAAACCCCTGATTTCCATTTTCCATATTATCAGCATTTTACCAGGATCTTCCGCCTTCCATCCTCCATCTCCCTGATCTTGACGTATACGTATTTGTCAGGCAAAAGTTCGCTGATCTTTTCCGGCCATTCTACAAAAACATAATTGCCGCTGTAGAAATAAGTCTCATAACCGATATCCATCACTTCTTCCTGCTTTTTGATCCTGTAAACATCAAAATGATAAACAGTCCCTGAATTTTCGGTCCGGTATTCGTTAACAAGGGCGAAAGTGGGGCTGGTTACAATATCGGTGGCATCCAGTGTTCTGCAAAAGCTTTTGACCAGGCTTGTCTTCCCGCTGCCCATCTCCCCATAAAGGGCAAACAGTTTTGGACCGGGGCATCTTGACAGAATATCACCGGCAATACTGTCCAGTTCATCAAGGCTTTTGCAGATATATAGCTGTTCCATGCTCTACGCTTTTGGACTGAGGGTGATGATTGGGATGAGCATCTCTTCGAGGGAGATACCTCCATGCTGGAACGTATTCCTGTAGTACTTTACGTAATAATTGTAATTGTTGGGATAAGCAAAGAAGTCTCTGTTCCGGCAAAAAACATAGGAAGTGCTTACATTGGTCTTTGGAAGGAAAATATCAGCGGGATTCCTGACATCAAACACTTCTTTAGGTTCATAGTTCAGGTTTTTCCCGGACTTATAGCGAAGATTGGTGGTTGTGCTCCTGTCACCAACGATCTTTACCGGGTCTTCAACTTTCACTGATCCATGATCTGTAGTGATGATCACAGGAATGTTTTTCTCTGATAATTGTTTGATTATATCGAGCAGGGAAGAGTGTTCAAACCACGATAACATTAGTGAACGGTATGCAGCCTCATCGTCGGCCAGTTCCCTGATGATCTCCATCTCGGTACGCGCATGTGAAAGCATGTCAACGAAATTATACACGATCACATTCAGATCGTTCTGGTAGAAATTCGAAAGATTGTCAGACAGTCTTTTGCCGGCATCCAGGTTTAGTACTTTGCTGTATCCATACTTGATATTTCTGCCAAATCGCTTCAGCTGTTCACCGAGAAGCTCTCCTTCGAACTGGTTTTTGCTGCCTTCGGCATCTTCCGGTGTCCAGTATTGCGGATGACGTTTTTCGATCTCTGTGGGCATGAGTCCTGAAAAGATCGAATTCCGGGCGTATTGCGTCGTTGTGGGGAGGATGCTGTAATAGATCTCGTCTTTATCTACTCTGTAAAACTCTTCGATGCTTGGTTGAATGGCTTTCCACTGGTCGTAACGGAGGTTATCGATCAAGAGAACAAAGAGTGGCTTGCCTTCCTTTATTCGCGGAAAAACCTTGTCTTTAAAAAGAGTGGGCGACATCACAGGCCTGTCGTCGCTTTGGCCGCTTATCCATTCCCGGTAATTCTTCTCAACATATTTTGAAAACACCTGGCTGGCTTCTGTCTTCTGCATGTTGAGGATGTCTATGACGTTATCATCAGTTGTCTTTTCAAGGTCTAATTCCCATCTGACGATGCGCTTGTACATTTCTATCCATTCATCATGGTTCAGTCCCATGGAGATATCCATGCCGATAGTGCGGAATTCCTGCTGATAGGCCATGGTGGTCTTTTCACTGATGAGCTTTTTGTTTTCAAGGTTTTTCTTGAGCGAGAGGAGTATCTGGTTGGGGTTTACTGGTTTGATGAGGTAATCAGAGATATTGGATCCAATGGCATCTTCCATGATGGATTCCTCTTCACTTTTTGTGATCATTACAACCGGGAGGTTGGGGTAAATGGCCTTGATCTCCGCCAGGGTTTCTATCCCTGACATTCCCGGCATATGTTCGTCAAGAAAGACAATGTCAAAAGGCCTTTCCCTTATGATATCCATTGCATCGTCACCATTGTTGGAGGTCACGACCTCGTATCCTTTTTGTTCCAGGAAGAGGATGTGCGGCTTTAGCAGGTCAATCTCGTCATCTACCCATAAAATACTGATGTTTTCCATATATGTTGCTATGTTTATGCCCTGACGGGGGACCCCCATCTGGAAGGTCATTCAAAAAAATGTCGTAATATTGAAATGTAATTTTTGTATAATTATTGTATTGGGAATCATTTTCCTCATACAAAAATACAACATCAGTGCGGCATTCCTCCTTTAACGGCAGAAAAATATTCAACGACCCTGTTTATGGCTTTATCACAGTGGGCGACCCGCTGCTGTTTGATCTCATTGAACACCCATGGTTTCAGCGTTTGCGCAGGATCAGGCAGTTAGGCATGACCGACATGGTTTATCCGGGAGCTCTTCATACACGTTTCCATCACTCTATCGGGGCCATGCACCTTATGAACCAGGCTATCCATGCACTGCGCATTAAAGGGGTGAAGATCAATAAACAGGAAGCCCTGGATGCGGCCATTGCCATCCTGCTCCACGACATCGGCCACGGACCCTTTTCCCATGCCCTGGAAAACTCTATCATTGAGAATATCGATCATGAAATGATCTCCCGATTCTATATGGATAAGCTGAATGAGGTATTTGAAGGAGAACTTACTGCTGCGATAAACATCTTTCAGAATACCTGTAAAACAAAGTTTTTTCACCAAATGGTTTCAAGTCAGCTCGACATGGACAGGTTGGATTACCTGAAACGTGACAGCTTTTATACCGGGGTGTCGGAAGGCGTTGTCAATGTTGAGAGGATCATTAAGATGTTATTTGTCGTGGATGATAAGCTGGTGGTTGAAGAAAAAGGAATTTATTCTATTGAGAAGTTCATTATTGCCCGCAGACTGATGTACTGGCAGGTATACCTGCATAAAACGGTGCTTGCTGCCGAAAACATGCTGATAAAAATCCTCAGGCGTGCAAGGGAACTGAGCAGAAGCGGGGAAACACTTTTTGCCACTCCCGTATTGTCATTTTTTCTAAAGGCACAGATCGGGAGAAATGAAATTTTGAATGATCCCGGGGTGATTGAGCAGTTTTCAATGCTCGACGACTTTGATATCTATGCAGCCATCAAAGCATGGACCCTCGCTGATGACCCGATCCTTTCCCGTTTATGCAATATGCTGATAAACAGGCAACTCTTTAGTACTGATTTGCAAACTGAAGCATTTGCTGAAGACAAAGTGGAGTTGTTG
>JAGLYE010000188.1 GCA_023132505.1 Bacteroidales bacterium
AAAAATTAAAAATTAAAAATTCTAAGTATTTCAAGTACTCAACATACAATCCATCACTTTACATGTGCCGTTATGTACTCTATCCCAATCATCTGATCGTAGTAGGTACCCGGCTCCCGGTAGTAAACTAAAATTATGTATTCATTATTGGTATCCCAATGATTCCCTTCGATCAGGGTGATATCACCGGCATCAGTGCCATCTTCCAGAAAAATATATGCATAATTGTAATAGCCCTGCTTAAGATAGAGGCTTGTTTCATACAAATGATTTTCGTAATCGTATTTAAGCAAGGCCTCATCATTAAAATCCCAATCGGTAAGGCCTCCAAAAATGAAAAGGTTTCCTGTTACCAGGGGATGCGTATAAGGTAATGTGAAGTGCACATAAGCATAATCACTTTCGATTTCACTGGATTCAGCCCCCTCCTTTTCAAGAAAGAACTTGCCATTAATGTCATCATCGCGAACGTATTGCTTAAAAGTTCTGCGTTCATCAGGATGCAGATAAACTTGCTGCCCCAGATAATCGTAGTCGATTAAAGCGATCCTTTCTGATTGGTATTTCAGGCTTTTTATATCGAGAGCCCTGAATTCGTTCCCACCATCAAACACCAGGTCATCAATGAAATTATAATCTAGTCTGTTGCCAACTACCATCCTTGGCTGTACATTATAAACAGCATTGTCCCAGCGCCAGTTCTGCAAAACCATCACCTTCAAATCGCGATAGGGGTTTTGTATGTAATATTTGCCGGAATTGATCTCAAATTCCAGCTGTTGACGATAGTTCCTGTATTCAATTTTCACCGGAGGAACTACTTCCCCGCTTATGGTTACTTTCTGATCGGTTACCATGAACCGTCTGGTCAGCACAACGTTTGAATCGAGGTCTTCATCTTCATATATTTTCAATATATAATTGCCCGATTTTGTATATCCCATATAGTCTGTCGGAAAGCTCAAACGATAATTGGTATATACTATAAGGGTGTTGAAAGAAAAAGCATAATCCGTGATCTCATCTTCATAAAATCCTCTAATGTATTCCGATTTGGCTATTTCAGAGGGTTGCCACATAGCATCGCAGTGAATGATTGTAAAGCGGTAATCTTTTACATAAGCATCTAAATCGTCGAACGAAAGAATAAGTTGCTGCCCACTTTTCAACCCCACCACAGGAGGCGACATTTCCCAGCCTTCACGGTATAGTTCTACGCTTTTTATATTGTTCTTATAGACAAAATCCTTATGTCGGATATAATCTTGTGTAAAATAATCAACTTCCTGCCCCTTCAGAGGAGATAATCCTGTATAGATCAGGATAGCTGAAAAAAAGATGATTGCGTATTTAGAAAGCCCCGTCATACGTTATAAATATTCTAAACTCAATTAGAGCAAAAATAGTATTTATTAAGCATTTAACCCAACACCCAACACCTAACCCCTAGTTCCTAGTGCCTAGTTCCTAGTGCCTATTTAGAGTGAATAATTTAATACTTAAAATTAAAAATTTAAATTTACTCAACAACCTGTCCTGAGCGAAGTCGAAGGGCCCAACACCCAACACCTTACCAGGGGTTATTTAAAAAGATGTCTAAATAAGCAGGGCCTTTAAATAAATACAATCAGGTACATATCAATTAACATTTTTTTCTTAAACTTGCATCTTCAAAAATCATACAATAATAAGGTATGTCCAACACATTTAAGATCAGAAGGGGCCTTGATATCAGATTATTAGGCGAGGCCGAAAAAACGATCAAAGAAATTCCAACCAGGCTTTGTGCAATAAAGCCACCTGATTTTCATGGTGTCTTCCCTAAAGTCCTTATTAAGGAGGGGGATATGGTAAAAGCAGGATCTCCCTTGTTTTTCGATAAGTACAGGGAAAATATCCTTTTTACTTCACCTGCCAGTGGTAAGGTCAGGGAAATCAGGCGTGGTGCCAAGAGGGTATTGCTTGAGGTGTCAATTGAGCTTGCAGCTGAACAGGAATATATTGATTTTGGTGCTGCCGATGCGAATAGTCTAGACAAGGCAGCCATTACTGAAAAGTTGCTTAAAAGTGGTATATGGCCATTTATTCGCCAAAGGCCGTATTCCATCATTGCCAATCCTGATGATGATCCCAGGGCTATTATGATCTCCGCCTTTGATTCTGCTCCGCTGGCTCCCGACTTTGAACTCATTGTTAAAGGGCATGAGGAAGATTTCCAGGCCGGAATAGATGCGCTGAAAAAGCTTACCACAGGCAAAGTCCATCTTAATATAAGTAAGAAACAGTCTGCACAGGCCTTCGTAAATGCCAAAGGGGTAGAGGTAAATACCTTCGACGGGCCGCATCCCGCCGGAAATGTCAGTACGCAGATCAACAGGATATCACCCCTTAATAAGGATGAGGTGATCTGGTACCTGCGCCCACAGGAGGTGCTTAGCATTGGCCGCCTGTTCATACAGGGCAAGCTGGATCCTACCAGGATCATCGCCCTTAGCGGTTCAGAAGTTGAAAATCCCAGCTATTATAAAACAATAGTCGGGGCGTCAATTAGCGAGATGATCAAAGGAAATGTGAAAGAAGGGAACGTCCGCTGTATTTCAGGTAATGTATTAAGCGGAACAAAGATCGAAAAAACCGGCTTCATTGGCTTTTATGATTCTCAGATCACTATTATCCCGGAGGGCGATCATTTCGAATTTCTGGGCTGGGCTATGCCGGGATTAAAGAAATTCAGTTTCTATCATACATTTTTAAGTTGGATGATGCCCCGAAAAAAATATCGGATTAATACCAACTATCATGGCGGCGAAAGGGGATTTGTGCTGACAGGAAAATTCGAACAGGTATTTCCGCTGAATATTTATCCCATGCAGCTTATCAAATCCATCATGATAGAGGATATCGATCAGATGGAAAATCTTGGCATCTATGAGGTTGATGAAGAGGATTTCGCACTTTGTGAATTCATCAGCACTTCGAAGATCAATATCCAGAAGATTGTCAGGGACGGATTAAACCTGATGGTCAAAGAGATGAGTTAATTATAGAAGAATAATAAATTATAATCATATTCAATTTCAATGAAAGCACTCAGAAACTTTCTTGACAAAATAAAACCCCAGGTTCAGAAGGGGGGGAGATTTGAAAAGCTTCATTCAACTTTTGAAGCTTTTGAGTCTTTCCTGTTTGTTCCTAACCGGGTAACCACCATCGGTAGCCATATACGTGATGCCAATGATATGAAAAGGACCATGATCGTTGTGGTGCTGGCTTTGGTCCCTGCCCTTCTTTTTGGGATGTGGAATATTGGTTATCAGCATAACCTTTCTGTGGGAGTAAATGATATTGACTGGTTGTCTGGCTTGTGGCCCAATCTCTGGCATGGATTCCTGGTATTGTTCCCACTCATTGTAGTAGCATATGTGGCAGGATTGGGTACTGAATTTATTTTTGCCCAGGTCCGCGGACATGAAGTTGCAGAAGGCTTCCTTGTCAGCGGTATACTGATACCGCTTATCATGCCACCTGATGTTCCATTATGGATGGTTGCCGTAGCTACAATTTTTGCTGTGATCTTTTGTAAGGAAGTTTTCGGAGGAACAGGAATGAACATCCTTAATCCGGCACTTACTGCCAGGGCATTCCTCTTCTTTGCCTATCCCAAGCATATGTCAGGAGATAAGGTGTGGATCACAGATCAAGGCGATGCCATATCAGGTGCTACACCGCTTGGCGATGCACTGGCCAGCACTACGGTGCCGAACAGTTCACTCGACCTTCCCAGTACCCTGGATATGTTTTATGGATTTATGCCGGGTTCTATTGGTGAAACATCAACACTGGCTATCCTCCTTGGAGCTGTTATTCTCCTATTTACTGGAATGGCCAGCTGGCGCATCATGCTATCGGTATTTGCCGGCGGACTGCTGATGGGTTACATTTTTAACCTTGTAGGATCTACTGCATACATGCAGATCTCACCCCTGGATCATATGGTAATGGGAGGCTTTGCTTT
>JAGLYE010000189.1 GCA_023132505.1 Bacteroidales bacterium
TTGAATAACTAACATCAAATCACAGACCAAAAATAATTATTTCCCCTAAATACTGATTTACAATACATTAAAAAAATAATACGCTTAGTAGATTTTCTCAAAATGGGAAGACTATTCTTCAATTTGGAATAGCAGCGATCAAACTATTTCGAAGCAGAAGATCAGATCAATTTTTTGATCTTGATGAAAGCTGCCTGAATGCCAGATGGATTTTCCCCACCGGCAGTGGCAAAATGGGACTGGCCACCGCCACCACCCTTGATCTCTTTTGCGAGTTCTTGTATCAGGCTACCGGCATTCAGTTTTCTCTCCTTGATGGCATCCTCTCCTATCGCAACAGTTAAAAATGCCTTTCCATCAGATGCATTCCCCAGGACAACCAATATATTTTTGTTGTCCTTTATCAGGCTGAATGCTATATTTTTCACAACCGACTGATCAGCATCCACCTCAGCAGTCAGGAGGTCAACTCCATTGTAAGGTTCAATTGCAGACTTCAGTTCTGATAAAAGCCCACCTGATACCTTGCGGTTCAGTGTTTCTGTGAGTTTTTGCAGCTTTTTGTTCTCATCTATCAAAGCCTGTACACTTTTCACCACATCTTTCGGGTTTTTCAGCAGCTGCCGGATGTTGTTCTCTGCATCAATTTTTGTCTGCACAAAAACTTCGGCAGCTTCTCCCGTGAGCGCTTCAATCCGCCTGACGCCGGCAGCAATGGCACTTTCCGAAACAATTTTAAAAACCCCGATCTGTCCGGTAGCAGCCACATGGGTCCCGCCGCACAATTCAATGGAATCGCCAAAACAAACCACCCTTACCTTGTCGCCATATTTTTCGCCAAAAAATGCCAGGGCACCCATGTCCATCGCTTGCTGCATAGCCACAGCGCGATGTTCATCAATGGGACTGTTATCCCTTATCATAGCATTAACAAGCTTTTCAACGGAAAAGAGTTCTTCTTCCGTCATTTTCTCAAAATGGGAAAAGTCAAAACGCAGATGCCCGGCATCGACGAGTGAACCTTTTTGCTCCACATGATCGCCCAGCACTTTTCGCAACGCAAAGTGCATAAGGTGTGTGGCAGAATGGTTGTTTTCGGTCATTCTGCGGTTTTTTGTGTCAACGATGGCTGTATAACTATCCAGTGCTCCATCTAAGCTTTTATCGGCAAGGTGAATGATGAGATCATTTTCTTTTTTAGTATCAAAAATCTTAATCGTTCCATCATTATTCTTTAAGATTCCCTTGTCGCCAACCTGGCCGCCTGATTCAGCATAAAAGGGTGTCTTATCCAATACAATCTCAAAATAAGTATTTTTCTTTTCCTTTACTTTTCTGTACCTGAGTAATCTTACTTCAGCCTCAAGCTGATCATAACCCAGAAATTCGGTCGGGCGGCCACTCTCTGAAACGACCACCCAATCGGATTTGTCCAGTTCAGCAGCCTGCCGTGAACGATCCTTCTGTTCTTCCAGACCTTTTTTAAACCCTTCCATGTCTACAGTCCACCCATTTTCTTTTGCCATTAGCTCTGTCAGGTCAACAGGAAATCCGTATGTATCGAAAAGTTCAAATGCAAATATCCCGTCGATGACTTTCGCGTCCTTTTTACTTCCAATATACTGTTCAAATCGTTTGATACCCAGCTCAAGTGTGTGCAGAAAGGATTGTTCTTCTTCGCGGATCACCCTGGTAATAAGGTCCTTTTGGCTTACCAGCTCAGGGAAGGCTTCGCCCATTATTCCTCCAAGAGTGTCTGTTAATTTATAGATGAGCGGTTCTTTCTCATCCAGAAAAGTATAAGCATAGCGTACAGCCCTGCGCAAGATCCTGCGGACCACATAGCCGGCTCCGGTATTGGAAGGCAATTGCCCATCAGCTATGGAGAACGCTATAGCACGCAGGTGGTCGGAAATTACCCGCATGGCAATATCGCTGTCGTCCGATTTTCCATATTCAACTCCTGTGAGCAAAGCAAGTTGTTTGATCAGGGGATGAAATAAATCCGTATCATAATTTGACTTTTTCCCCTGCAGGGCCATGCAAAGGCGTTCGAAGCCCATGCCGGTATCCACATGTTTAGCAGGCAAAGGTACAAGAGAGCCGTCTTTCTTCCTGTTAAATTCGATAAAGACCAGGTTCCAGACCTCTATCACCTCCTGATGATCACGGTTCACCAGGGTTTTTCCTTCAATTTTTTTTCTGTCAGCATCATCACGCAGGTCAATATGGATCTCAGTGCAAGGCCCACAGGGACCGATATCACCCATCTCCCAGAAATTATCTTTCTTGGAACCAAATAGTATGTGATCTTCCGGGAGGATCTCCTTCCAAAAATCATATGCTTCCTGATCAACTGCCAGTTTTTCATCATCATCCCCGCCGAAAACGCTTACATACAAGCGTTCGGGATCCAGCCCAAATACCTTCGTAAGCAATTCCCAGGCCCATGCAATGGCTTCTTTCTTGAAATAATCACCAAACGACCAATTACCAAGCATCTCAAACATGGTATGGTGGTAAGTATCATGTCCTACCTCTTCAAGGTCGTTATGTTTACCCGATACACGTAAACATTTTTGCGTATCAGCAATACGACTGGAATCTGCCTTTCTGTTACCGAGGAAAATATCCTTGAACCGGTTCATGCCTGCATTGGTGAACATCAATGTAGGGTCGTCCTTTACCACCATTGGGGCGGAAGGAACGATCTCATGCTGCTTTTCGCTGAAGAAATCCAGGAAGGTCTTTCTGACAAGTTTAGACTCCATAATTAATTATTAACAACATCATTGTTGAATTCTTGTGGAAATTACTGAATGCAAAGTTAGTTTAATTAATTATTTTTGTGTGATTGGCATGTGACATTTCATAATGAAATGTTCATTTATTCGTTTAATATAACTTATGGGAAAAGAACAGTTTTTCTATAATCCAAAAACGCTCACCTACGAGAAAAGGCGGAAATCAGGCGTGCTGATCCTCTATAAACTCCTTCGTTTTCTTGTTACACTTACGGTATTTGCTGCCATAGGGATATTTTTTGCATATGCTTTTTTCGACAGCCCCAAGGAAAGGATGCTGAAAAGGGAAATTTCCCAGTATGAATTTCAATATACCCTGTTGAATGACCGTCTGGACCAGATAGAATCGGTAATGGGAAACCTCCAGGATAAGGACGACAATATTTACCGCGTGATCTTCGAAGCAGAACCGATCTCGCAATCGATACGTGATGCAGGCTTCGGCGGCGTTGACAGGTATGCCCGGCTCGACGGATACAAAAATTCACAAATCATTATCGAAACCACCAAAAGGTTTGATATGATCACCAGTCAGCTGGTGGTGCAATCAAAATCATTCGACGAAGTGTTTGAACTGGCCAGGAACAAATCCATCATGTTAGCCAGTATTCCTGCCATATTGCCTATTGAGAAAGGCCAGGGAAATATCATCAGCGGCTATGGCATGCGCTATCATCCTATACTGAAATACAGAAGGATGCATTGGGGGATCGACATCACTGCCCCATCAGGCACTCCTATTTATGCCACTGCCGACGGGAAGATCAGCTTCAACGGCAGAAAAGGCGGTTACGGAAAAACCTGTATGATCGACCACGGTTACGGTTACCAAACCCTATACGGCCACATGAAAACCATTACTGTGAGAAAAGGTCAGAAAGTGAAAAGGGGAGAGATCATAGGATATGTAGGCAGTACCGGACTATCACAATCACCACATGTTCACTATGAAGTCATTTATAATAGCAAGAAGGTAAATCCCGTGAACTACTTCTACAACGACTTTACGCCGGAAGAATTTGAAAAAGTGCTGGAGTTGGCCTCACGGGATACCCAGGTATTATCATAGGGGCAAGGTGCAGGGTGCAGGGTGCAGGGAGTTGACAGTTGACAGTTGACAGTAACCAAATAGCAATTTAACATTTTATCCAGTATCAAGTCTCAAGTTTCAAGTCTCAA
>JAGLYE010000019.1 GCA_023132505.1 Bacteroidales bacterium
GCCTGCCTGCCTGCCTGCCTGCCGGCAGGGACAATGAAACAACTTCAATGTTCTTATTCTTATTCTTGTTCCTTGTTCCTTGTTCCTTGTTCCTTGTTCCTTGTTCCTTGTTCCCTGTTCTCTGTTCTCTATTCTTTACTGCTTTACAATCTTCACAACTACCACCCCATCCTCACTCCTCAGAATAGCATAATACATGCCCTTGGGTAAGTGACCTGGAGACCATGTGACTGTGTGACTGCCCTGGGGCATTACCTGATCCTCCGTTTTATAAACCACCTCTCCAATGGCATTGTATATGGTAAGCTGAACACAGGAGGGTTCGGTCAGTTCGTATTCGATGGTGGTGGTGGTGGTGAAGGGGTTGGGGTGGGTTGATAGCTGAGTAGCTGATCGCTGTTCGGGGATGCCAACGGTACAGGCTTCTTCTACTTCCGCCTGGCTATTGCATCCTGTTAGATTGTCACCTAAGAGCACATTCCCATTTGGATTGATCAGATAATTACATATACTTTCAATTGCACATTGAGATAATTGGACATTTCCAAAAATTATTAAATCACCTATGGTGGTATGATTAATACTATCCAATCCATTCAAATTAACTAACTCATCATTGTTCCATACCATAAGAATTCCACTAATCATTTTTAAGTTAATTAATCCTTGAAGATTACTTAATGATTTGTTAAATACTAAGGACAGATGCCCACCAATAGACTCAAGGTTGATAAGATCATCAATGGTTGTTAATTCATGATTCCCGCGTATGTCAAGATGCCCACCAATGTTCTTCAAATTACTTAATCCTGACAGATCGTGTACATTTTCATTATGACTAATAAGGAAGTAACCACCTACAAAAGTCAATCCATCCAATCCTATCATGTTGTCGAGATTGTCATTGTGTAAAATAATAAGTTCACCCCCTATTGAATCAATGTCATCTAATCCTGTAAGACTTGCCAGGGATATATTCTCTTTGATCTCCAAATTCCCACTTATGGAATTCACCTGAGTAAGCCCATTTAAACCTGTTATATCATTGCCACTAATCAATACATTACCTCTCAAGTTAACACAGGCAGGAAAATTAGTCTGAAAAATGTCAATCTCCGATTGATTGAAAAAATAATAATTCCCATAGGGGAGGCATGGTAAGGTTATGCCACATGAATCCGATACTTCAATTGGAGAGTTACAACCTTCTGCGTTATCGTATATATTAACGCTGCCATTTGGCATTGAAAGATATTCACACAGGCTTGTCACACTGCAGGATGATAAGGCATTATTTTTAATTATCCAGATATCTCCTCCAATGTAATTAACACTATCCAGACCATGTAATGTTTGCAAATTATTATTCTTATATAATCCTACTTTACCCCAGATGGTATCTAATTCCTCAATGCCATTTAAATTGATAAGTCCATGGCATGTCTCAATACGAAAATGGTTACCAATGGATTGCAACCCGATCAAACCATCCAGGTTCTGTAACCAATGATTATGTTCAATAAGAAATTCTCCATTAACTGAAGCAAGATTTTCCAGTCCAGTTAATGATAAAAGGGAGTCGTTCAACCGGATAATTAAATTATTGTCAATACTTTGTACAGAACTCAGTGGAACTAAGTTTTTAATACTACTGCCACTTATTTTAACTTCACCTTCAATCTCAGTGCAGTTTGGATATAGAATTGGAAAACTGTCAATTTGGGATTGAGTAGTGAATGTGATGCCTTCAGGAAGGCATGATTGAGAAAACACCCTTGGTTGCCAACACAGCAATAGAATGGATGTTATTACCAGGTATCTCATTTGTAACTCCTTTAACATAATAATTCCCAATAAGGCTAAGATACTCATTCAAACTTCAAAATCCAAAGATCAAAATAAAGATAATAAATGCCGGCCCCGTCGGGGCCAGATGTCGATAGCAAAAGACAGCAATTAACATGCAGCGCCCTGTAGGGGCGCGACTAAATTCCCCTCCCCAACCCTCCCCATACCTGTTTATAGCTTCAACCACAACTAGTCTGGGGGAGGGAGAGATTTTTACTATTCGTCTTCCGCCCCGGGTTTCACCCGGGGCTATCAACATTCGACCCTTTTGGGGTCATCGGAATAACCGACCTATTAGACTATTCGAAATATATGGTACATGTAAAATGAGTTCTCCTGCGTCCTTTGGACTGTAGAGGACAATGAAACGCTGAACGGCAATGAAAGAACTTCCCTGTTCTTATTCCGTATTCCGTGTTCATTATTCTATATTCAAAAAAAATGCTGCATCGAGCAGCATTTTTTTTGTAGCCTTGGATGGAATCTTTTCGAACGATTTCATTGATGGATTACGGAAGCTACATGAGTTACAGGGTCATATGGCTGATAGGGGACTTATCCCTGCTACAGCCTGAATTTAGAGGAAAGACATGCATGGCAGGAATCCAACCAAGAGAGAGGGGAGAATTCATCGATAAGAAACAGGTCTCATTTTAACAGGAAAAGTCACATCAGAAAAGCAGAGGGGGGTACTTCGCAAAAAGCGTTTTTCTTTTTACAATAATCCCCCTCTATTAATCAGTAAATAAATCTATCGAACTGCATGTATAAGGTTGTAATTATGTTTCAGTTTCGGTAGATGATTCTTCACTATAAAACGGGAGTTCTATTGCTTCTGATTCATTAATCACAACCCCTGATTCTGAGAAACCATCTATCTCAGAATAAAAAACCTTCATACCCTTTTCTTTCACCATCTCCGCGACTTGGTTTAAATACTCTAATACAAGGGATTGTTCAGTTAAATTCACTAATTCATACCCTGCCCTTGTCAAACATATACATTCGGTAGAGATTGGTGGAGACTTTTCAGGTGCTTCAAAAACTACTGCATAATCCCCATATACAAAGGCAGTGCTATTATCGGTTGCATTTATCGTTAATTGTACATCATTGGCTACAATAAGTCCTGCGTCCTCCAATATAAGTAAGTCAGAATAGGGAATTTCATATTCGTCTAATAGAGTTTTACCTCCATGGGCAAAGTTTCCTTCTTTATTTGTATTAAATACAAATGCATTTTTGCCTTCAATTAATACAAACTTGGAAAATTTCATAAATAATTTTGCCTCTAAAGGAGATATATTTCTTAACGTGTCCATTGTACGAAATGAATATGAATTTGGCTTTTTAACCTCACCTGAAAGAATTCTACCCCACAAATTCCTTACATCTTTGTCCGAGATGTCTTGCACTATATTAAAAAACCTCGCAATCCAATCATCGTCTACAGGATCATCTGATACTGATTCCTCTTGATTAAGCTGATCCCCTGCTATTTGGATAACTTCCTCAATGTTTTGCTGTCTTAGTAATTCTCTATGAAGGAGTCTGTTTTCGGCTCTTTCAAAAATTTCCAATTCAATTTCTTTTCTCTCTGCCTTTGCTTTAGACTTTGCCTTTTCTAATATCCCGATTCTGTAAGCCTCTGCATCTGCCTTCTTTCTAATAGCTGTTGGTTTATAAAGCGTACCTATCCCTTTACTAACCACCTCGATCAGTTTTGTAATCGGTTTCCCATCAAGCTTGAATATATTAATATCCGTCATCTTAACATTTTATTTAAATAAATAATTTTCATCTACATACTGCATTTCGTCGTCCTTGGCAAACTTAAATCCTAATGAAGACCCTTGCGTATCTCCTTCCCATTCTGCCATACGTTGGAGGAATATTGACACTTTCTGTAATATTAAATCTCGTGTAATTTGTGAGGGTTTCAATCTTTTCAAAACCTCATGATTTGCCTGTTTCACAATATCTTCCACATGAGGGTATGAGATTATCACAAAAATATCTCCGTTATATGCCTGAGAAAAGATAAGTCCACCCCCTTTCGTAATGTAATTTTTGATTGAATCACCATCTTTTTTCAATATCCCTGCAGGTCGAGATTTCAATGCCAAATTACCCCCCCCATAATTCTTAGCCAATTCAACTGTTTGAACATGCCAATTTATTTTATAATTTTCTACAACCTCATTAAGCGTCTTAATCAGCAAACCCTGTGTTTCATTCTGCCAAGTTTCTCTTTTCCTTATAATTGTATTTAATGCTGATTCGTAATTTCCGATATTTTCTTGTAAATCACTTATTTTCATAACGGTATCTATTTTATTATTTCTCAATCATTCAACGATAGTACTACTTCATTAAATTTTTCCTAATCGGTAAGCTACTCCTAAACCTGTACTCATATAAAAGTAGATAGCTTTGTTATAACAACCCGAACACCATCCCTTGGCAAGACAACTTAACTTACAGGTGCAGTTAACATAGGTGACATTTTCTTGTATATCCTTCTCGTTATGTGAGGTAGGGAGATACCTGTAATATTCACCATCCCTCTTCTTATATTTCACATATATAGTCATGGTTGGATGAGATTCATATGCTCCATAGATAGCTATTCCATATATCCCCCCCTGATAAGTTGTGATTTTGATATCATCAGTTGAACGCACCCATCTTCCCCAACCGCTACCTTCATTGGTTTTTTCTTCGTTGTAATCCCATATATAGGATTGAGCAACCAAGGTCATGGTCATTACTGTTAGCAGAATCGTAAATAATGTTTTCATCTCCATCGGATTTTGTTAGTAATAATTCTTCAGGCTATTGCTTCACCATCTTCACAACACTCACCCCTTCCTCACTCCTCAGCACACCATAATACATGCCCTGAGGAAGCCTTTCGGGACTCCATGTGAAGGTATGTTTCCCTTGTGGTAATAGGCTCTCCTCTGTCACATAAATCGTCTCTCCGATGGCATTGTAAATGCTAAGCTGTACACGGGAGGGTTCGGTCAGTTCGTACTCGATGGTGGTGGTGGTGGTGAAGGGATTGGGGTATGTATTAAGGGGAAGTGGAGAATAGGTTTCGTTCAGGTAGGTTGGGAAGGTGATAATTATAGGAGAATTTAACATATCAGTAATATGTCCATAATCTTCATTGTGAATAAGGGCAACACAATTAAAGCTTCCTGTATCTGTAGGAAATCCTGAAATTATACCTGTTATTTCATCGAAAACAAATCCATCAGGGGCGTATCCCTCCCACCAAATTGAATCGATGTCTGAAGTATCGGATAGTTGTATCTGAAATTCATATGGAGTATTCAGGTAGGCAGTGTCGTAGTATTCAGAGATAATCTTTGGAAGGAATTCATCTATATAACAAGTATTGTATATTGTGTCAAAATAAATCAAGGTATCATGCTCTTTGCAGCAGAGTAATTCAGAACCACCACCTGAGTATCCTGCTCCACCAATCCCACTTGTCAAAAGTCCGTTTATACTCCCTATACCTTCAATCCAAATATCAGCATAAGATGGGTTTGGAATCCATTCTTTCAAGAAAAGCCGATTCCTATCAACCCCAAGTATGTTCACTGTATCAATCAATACACAATGAAGCACTACATCCTCAAAACCAACAAAGTAATTATCAATTGTAACGCTATCACCTACTTGTAGGCTGAAGTCATAGATTAGGCCTTCTCCCTCCAATGGATCATAATTGTGATAATACACAGATTTGCTAAATGTGTCCTCACGAATCCCTCCGATGTTATATTCCTGAGAATATACAGAGTCCATAGATTCAAATACTTTCAAATACTCTTTGCCTTCAAGTATTGTATCTGAATCAAACCACAATGTTTGTGTACCTCCACAAACAACCACGTTCCATGACCAATAACCATATCCTACCGTATTCCACTCTTTTGCTGTATCGGCTATTTGATATGGACTGCTTTGTTTTTCATTGAAAGTAGATACAACAGTCTGTGCTGAAACATATAATAGCCCAAAGGCAAGGAGGGCAACCGATGACAATAGATGCTTTTTCATTGCTTAATCAGTTTCACAACCGCCACCCCCTCCTCACTCCTCAGCACACCATAATACATGCCATCAGGAAGCCTTTCAGGAGTCCATGTGAAGGTATGCTTACCCTGTTGCTTAATCCCTTCCTGAGCCACATAAACCACCCCACCAATGGCATTGTATATGGTTAACTGTACACGGGAGGGTTCGGTAAGTTCGTACTCAATGGTGGTGGAGGTGGTGAAGGGGTTGGGGTAGGCTTTATATTCTTGGTTAATATTTTCGATAATGCCAACAGCATAACCATAACAGTATGCCGAATCAATATAATCTGATTCTTGAAGAGTTGAATTGTAAACAGCAGTAACATGCATCCAAAAGGATTCCCCACCATTATAACACACAAAGTCTTCACCACAATTTGATGCTGCGGGAGTATGGTAAAGTGAGGTTTCAGTTTGAAACCTGTATAACTCCGTTTCCCTATAAACATTATAGCCAACCAAGGTGTCCAAGGTTGAATCGGGTTGTTCCCATGATAAGTCAAAGTAGTTATATGGCTGAATATACCAATGTTCCCAATATAAATTATTAATGGGACTTAATTGAGCAGATAGTTGGTGAGGCACAAGCAACACTATGAGGAGGTAAAAGAGTCCCTTCAATGCCTTTGTTACCTGCCGATGACAGTGCGATATGTGATCCATGATGTTGTCCTTTGGCGTGTATCGTAATTCTCAATACAGCTAAGATACAAAAAAGCTACATACATGTCAAAGACGGCCCCGTCGGGGCCGGATGTCGATAGCAAAAGACAGCAATTAAAAAGCAGCGCCCTGTAAGGGCGCGACTAAATTCCCCTCCCCAACCCTCCCATACCTGTTTATAGCTTCAACCACAACTAATCTGGGGGAGGGGGAGATTTTTACTATTCGTCTTCCGCCCCGGGTTTCACCCGGGGCTATCAACATTCGACCCCTTTGGGGTCATCAGAATAACCGACCTATTAGACTATCCGAAATATATGGTATATGTAAAATGAGTTCTCCTGCGTCCTTTGGACTGTAGAGGACAATGAAACGCTGAACGGCAATGAAAGAACTTCTCTGTTCTTATTCCGTGTTCCGTGTTCATTATTCTATATTCAAAAAAAATGCTGCATCGAGCAGCATTTTTTTTGTAGCCCCGACAAGAATCGAACTTGTATCTAAAGTTTAGGAAACTTCTATTCTATCCATTGAACTACGGGGCCGGGTCGAACATTGTCGATTGTCGATTGTCGATTGTCGATTTTCGATTTTCGAAGTGATTGACAATTTTCGATTTTGTGGGTGCAAAATTACGAATAATTGTGAATTTCACAATAGCCTTTAATCTACAAGCTGCCAGAAACCAGTAGCCAGGAACCAGTTACTGGTCGCTGGTTACTTGCTACTGGTATTAGCTAATAAACCTTATGTTATTATATCAATCCTTTTTCGTGCTTCTCCCCAATAACTTTCAGCATATCAACGGTCATCTCCAGAAGCCGGAACTTGGGATCCCAGCCCCACTCGGCACGGGCAGCACTATCGTCCATATTGTTTGGCCAGGTGTCGGCAATGGCTTTCTTGGCATCGCTGACATCATAATCCATCACGAAACCGGGGATGTGCTTCTTCACCTCGGCAGCAATGATCTCCGGATCGAAGCTCATGGCTGAAACATTAAATGCATTGCGGTGGATTAGCTTTGAAGGATCAGCTTCCATCAGGTCGATGGCAGCATCCAGCGCATCAGGCATGTACATCATATCCAGAAAAGTACCTGCCGGTAACGGGCAGGTGAACTTCCCGGTCTTTACAGCCTCATAAAAGATCTCAACGGCATAGTCGGTGGTGCCGCCACCCGGAAGTGTAACATTGGAGATGATGCCCGGGTAACGCAGTCCGCGGGTATCAACGCCAAAGCGTTTGTGATAATAATCGCTCAGCAGCTCACCGGCTACTTTAGTCACACCATACATGGTTGTTGGGCGCTGGATGGTGTCCTGCGGTGTATCATCGAGTGGTGTGGTCGGTCCGAAAGCACCGATGGAGCTCGGGAAAAATACGGCACAGCCATGCTCACGGGCAACCTCTAGTACATTGTACACGCCATTCACACCTACATTCCATGCTGCCTGGGGCTTTTCTTCAGCCACGGCAGATAGCAGGGCTGCCAGGTTATAGATGGTGTCGATATTGTATTTCTTAACCACTTCAACGATACGCTCAGGCATGGTGGCATCAACCATTTCCATGGGGCCTGAATCAATCACGTCTTGTGTGGGCATGGTCTTGCGGTATCCTGCAACAACATTGTTTGCACCATAGATATCACGCAGGCGCATGGCAAGCTCGGAACCGATCTGTCCGGCCGTTCCGATGATAAGGATGTTCTTCATATTCTTTGGTTTATGGTTTGTTACTTAATTCACAGCAATAAGTGGCAAAAATAATGATTTATTTGGATGTTTTCCTACAAGAAATAGATTGGGGCGAGGGACAGGGGAGGTCCGCGCACCTCGTCCCCCGCACCCCGTCCCATCCAATAAAAGCACGAATGTTTCGTAAGTTATTTAGACTGAATATACCATATAAGTAATAATTTAAATTTTATATTTGCAGTCCTTTTTATAAAATAAACAGTACTAATCACAATAAATTCAATCCACCATGTACGGAAAAATCAAAGACCACCTACAGGAAGAACTGAAAAACATCAAAGAAGCAGGGCTGTTCAAGGATGAGCGTATCATAATCTCTCCGCAGAAAGCCGATATCCAGATCAACACCGGCCAGGATGTGCTGAACTTCTGTGCCAACAACTACCTGGGACTTTCGAACCACCCTAAGCTTGTTGCTGCTGCCAAGGCCGCACTCGATACACACGGTTACGGCATGTCATCGGTACGCTTCATCTGTGGTACTCAAGATCTGCACAAAACCCTCGAAGGAAAAATCGCTGAATTTTTCGGTACTGATGATACCATTCTTTATGCTGCATGCTTCGATGCCAATGGCGGTTTATTTGAACCACTGCTCGGGCAGGATGATGCAATCATCTCCGACTCATTGAACCACGCTTCCATCATTGATGGGGTAAGGCTCTGCAAAGCACAGCGCTTCCGGTATAAAAATGCCGATATGGAAGACCTGGAAGCAAAACTGATCGAAGCCAAAGACTGCCGCTTCAAGATCATCGTCACCGACGGTGTATTCTCTATGGACGGAAACACTGCCCCTATGGACAAGATCAACGAGCTTGCAAAGAAATACGATGCCATGGTCATGGTGGATGAATGCCACTCAGCAGGTGTTGTGGGTAAAACCGGCCGTGGTGTAACTGAACTCTTTAACATCCGCGGTGAAGTAGATATCATCACCGGCACACTGGGTAAGGCTTTTGGCGGCGCCATCGGCGGATTCACCACAGGCAGAAAAGAAATTATTGATATACTGCGTCAGCGCTCACGTCCGTACCTCTTCTCAAACTCCATCCCGCCCCTGGTTGCCAATGCAGGTATTGCCATGTTCGACATGATGGCGGAGACTAGCGAACTACAGGACAAATTGCATGCCAACACAGAATATTTTGTAGAAAAGATGCTTGCTGCAGGTTTCGACATCAAGCCCACCAAATCAGCCATCTGCGCAGTAATGCTTTACGACGCCAAACTCTCACAGGTGATGGCATCCAAGCTGCTCGAGGAAGGCATATATGTGATTGGATTCTACTTCCCGGTTGTTCCCAGGGGCGAAGCCAGGATCCGCGTTCAGCTTTCTGCCGGACACGAAAGGGAGCATCTCGACAAATGTATTACCGCCTTTACCAAGGTGGGGAAAGAGCTGGGTGTTCTTAAATAATTTTAAGGACATGCACATTCCGGTTTGGCCCGGCCCTACACAGGCTGGGCCTTTTTGTTGAATTGGTCCGCCACGGCGGATCTTCGCTTTGCTTCGATTGAACTGGTTGTTGGCTGTGAAACTCTGTATTTTCTGTGTCTCTGTGGCAAATATTCCGGTGAAGCGAGAACAACAATCATTGATTTTCAGTAAATTTGCATAACTATCATTAGCATCATGGATAATAAACTAACTATATACAATACTCTCAGCAAGAAGAAAGAGATCTTCGAACCCCTGAACCCACCCCACGTGGGGATGTATGTTTGCGGGCCCACCGTATATGGCGATCCGCACCTGGGACATGCCAGGCCGGCCATTGCATTCGACCTGGTGTTCCGCTACCTTCAGCACCTGGATTATAAGGTGAGGTATGTACGAAACATCACAGATGTAGGCCACCTGGAAAATGATGCTGACGAAGGCGAAGACAAGATTGCCAAAAAAGCTCGCCTCGAAGAGCTGGAACCCATGGAGGTAGTACAGTATTATACCAACTCCTACCATGCGGCTATGCAGGCACTGAATGTGTTAAACCCCTCTATCGAACCCAATGCTTCAGGACATATTATTGAGCAAATGACCATGATCCGCAAGATCCTGAAATCGGGTTATGCCTACGAATCGGCAGGTTCGATATACTTTGATGTGGAGAAATACAATGAGACCAATCCTTATGGTATCCTTTCCGGCAGAAAGGTGGAAGACCTGATTGCAACTACCCGCGAACTCGACGGTCAGGGTGAGAAAAAGAACAGCTTCGACTTTGCACTCTGGAAAAAGGCGGCACCTGAACATATCATGCGCTGGCCCTCTGAGTGGAGCGACGGCTTTCCGGGATGGCACATGGAATGTTCTGCTATGGGCACCCGCTACCTGGGAGAACAATTCGACATACATGGCGGTGGCATGGACCTGCTCTTCCCCCACCATGAATCAGAGATCGCACAAAGTGTGGCAGCCAACGGCAAAATGCCGGTCCGCTACTGGATGCATAATAATATGATCACCATCAACGGTCAGAAGATGGGTAAATCTCTGGGGAACGCCGTTTCCCTGGAAGAATTCTTCACCGGCGAACACCCCTTGCTGACCCATGCATACAGCCCCATGACTATCCGCTTTTTCATCATGCAGGCTCATTACCGCAGCACATTGGATTTTTCCAATGAGGCCTTGCAGGCTGCTGAAAAAGGTTATCGGCGCATGATGGCCGCCATGGAAGTTCTTGAGAAACTCGAAGCGAATGGCAAGCCAGGAGAATCTGTTAAAATCAACTGGCTGAAAGACAAGTGCTACGAAGCCATGAACGACGACTTCAACAGCCCTGTCCTCATCGCACACCTTTTTGATGGTGTGAAGACCATAAACTCCATTAAGGATGGGAAGCTGAAGATCGATAAGGAAAACCTTATTGCACTCAAAGAACTGTTTATGATTTTCGGGAATGATATTCTGGGACTGAAATCTGAAGGTGAAGCTGCCGGAGGGCAGGATGATCTAAGCAGTAAATTAATTGAGACCCTGCTCGACCTCAGAAGAGAATCTAAACTGAACAAAGATTTTAATACAGCCGATAAAATCAGAGACCAGCTTACTGCAATGGGAGTGACTTTAAAAGATACAAAAGAAGGTACTGAATGGTCTTTGTAAGTGCCTAGTGCCTAGTTCCGAGTGCCTAGTGCCTAAGTGAAGTTTATAGTTTATAATTGTTAAAATATTTATTTATTCTCATTTCTTTATGACGGAGTTTTTCTGAGCCGTTCTTACGCTACTTATAAAAATTGCAACTAATTCTCCATTCTCTATTTTAAGTCTCTGAACTTCCAGCTTGTCAGGATTATTATCTAAAGCTGTTAATATTTTAAGGGATATTAAAGTTTCGTGAAGTTCTTTCAAAACCACTTTCATTTTATGAATAAAGTCTTTCTTTGATTCAGCATGAAGGGCTTCACCATAATTTAAGGCTGGAGAAATACCAGATCTAAGAATTTGATCTGAAATGGCTTTTAGTTCTTTATGCTTCTGCAATCGGTATCCAAGATTGACTATTCCAACACCAAAAGCAATTAATCGATCCTCTAAATTGGCATGTTTATGTTTCTGTCCCATACCAATTAATACGAATAATTAGAAAATGTCACACATTTATCAATAAAAAAATAATGAAATAATCACTTTAGATAGGCACTAGGCACTCAAAGTGAGGATTGTTTTATCAAACAATCCGAACAAGAAAATAGTTTTTTTTTCCTTTCTGAACGAGAATATACTTGTTATTAAGCAAGTCGCTTTCTGATACAACAAAATCTTCTCCGACTTTCTCTTTATTTACCGATACTGCATTATCTTTGATCATGCGACGGGCTTCGCCTTTGGAGGCGAAGATATTGGTGGATTCTGCCAGGAATTTGAGAATACCGGTACCGCTTTTGATAATATCGGCAGGGACTTCGCTTTGTGGAACGCCTTCAAATATGCTAAGAAGCATGTCTTCTGAGAGTTTCTTCAGGGTTTCCGTGGTTCCCTTGCCGAAAAGGATCTGGGATGCTTCTACGGCGGCATCATAATCCTCCCGGGAATGTACGCGCACAGTAAGTTCCTCCGCCAGGGCTTTTTGTATGGGACGCATGTGAGGCGCTTCCTCATGCTGCTTTTCAAGAGCTTCAATCTCTTCTTTTGTGTTCAAAGTAAAGATGCGGATCCATTTTTTAGCATCTTCGTCAGAGGCATTCAGCCAGAACTGATAAAACTTATAGGGAGAGGTTTTCTCAGGATCCAGCCATACATTGCCTTCCTCTGTCTTACCGAATTTCCCGCCATCGGCCTTGATGATCAGCGGACAGGTGAGGGCATAGGCTTCTCCCCCGGCCTTTCTCCTGATCAGCTCCGTACCGGTGACGATGTTACCCCACTGATCGGAGCCACCCATCTGAAGACGGCAATTGTGGTTCTCAAAAAGAAAAAGGAAGTCATAACCTTGCACGAGCTGGTATGAAAACTCTGTAAACGACAAGCCCGTCTCCAGGCGTGTTTTAACAGAGTCTTTCGCCATCATATAATTCACGGTGATATGCTTGCCAACATCCCTTACAAAGTCGAGGAAACTGAACTTGCTCATCCAGTCATAATTATTGACCAGCTTTGCTGAATTCTTCCCGCTGTCAAAATCGAGGAACTTCAGCAGTTGTTTTTTAAGTTTTTCCTGGTTATGGCGGATGGTTTCCTCATCCAGCAGGCTTCTCTCCTGCGATTTTCCCGAAGGATCGCCTACCATGCCGGTGGCTCCGCCTACCAGTGCAATCGGCTTATGCCCGGCCAACTGAAAATGCTTTAGCATCATGATTGATACCAGGTGTCCGATATGCAGTGAATCTGCCGTAGGGTCGATGCCTACATAGGCAGAGGTCATCTCTTTACCGAGTTGTTCCTCCGTTCCGGGGGTCATATCGTGGATCATCCCACGCCAGCGTAATTCATCAACAAAGTTCATGGATGGCAAGTTTTGGGCAAAGATAAGAAGATACTGGTTACTGGATACTGGATACTAGATACTGGATACTGGATACAGGAATATTCGATTTTGGGTCTTCGTTCTTCGATGCCTGGTCATCTCCCCCCATCTCCCCATCTCCCCATCTC
>JAGLYE010000190.1 GCA_023132505.1 Bacteroidales bacterium
GAATCAGTTTGAACGGCCATATGATTTTCATCTCGGGATAGGACAGGTCTATGACCCTGTGTCAGGAGAGGTAACAGGCTTTATCCAGAACTATTTTGAAATTTCAGTCCCGATGTCGGAATTCACTATAAATAAAGATCAGGAAACCATAATAAACCTGGTCATGAAGGTCGATAGCTGGTTTAAAAATCCGCATACTTATGATCATAACGAATGGGGAGGCGATATCATGCAGAAACAGGATGCGATGAAGCTTGCATGTGAAAATGGAAATGACGTCTTTGGAGTGTTGAGTGTTGAGTTAGTTAGAAGTTTGAAGTTTGGAGTTTGAAGTTTGAAGTTTTTTTGAAATTTGAAATTTGATTTTTGAAATTTTGAAACATAGTCTAATATATTACCCTCTGATAATAATTCTGTTGCTGATTTCTTGCAAACACTAAGATGATCCTGTTCCTATCCCCATTGGCCCGACACCATATGTTATCGAGGTACCCTTTGGTTTTCCGCAGAAACTGAACATCCCGGAGGATAATCCCATGACCGTTGAGGGTGTAGAACTGGGCCGTCTGCTGTTTTACGATGGCCGTGTTTCCGGTCGTACCCACCCCGATTCCCTTATGAGCTGCGCTACATGCCATTTGCAACACAATTCTTTTGAGTGCGGGATCGACCACCCGGTTTATGAAAATGGCTTTACGCATGGACTTACAGGTATTCCCACTCCCCATGTGATGCTGCCCATGATCAACCTGATCTGGAATTATAATGGATATCTCTGGAATGGCAAAATAGCCAATGATAACCCTAATCCATCTTTCCGAAATATCGAGGACCTTGTATGGATGGGGGTGCTTGCCCCACATGAGATGAACGGTGACACCAATCGTACCAAAGCACTGATCGCCTCCATTCCCGGCTACCCGGAAATGTTCAAAAAAGCATTCGGAACAGAAAAAGTCACGATGAAAAGGATCAGCATGGCTGTTGCACAGTTTGTACGCACCTTAATTTCATCCAATGCAAAGTTTGACCGTTACATGAGAGGGGAGGAGCAGCTTACCGGATCAGAATTGAATGGTTTTGTCCTTTTTACTACCGAGGAAGGTGCTGACTGCTTCCATTGCCATGGCGGTTATGGGAATCCTTTGTTTACTACAAATCTCTTTTATAACAATGGGAAAGATACTGTATTTCCGGGTACTGACGACAGGTATGTTCTTACGGGGGACCCGATGGACCTGGGTGCTTACAAGGCATCTACTCTCAGAAATATTGAACTTACCGGCCCCTATATGCATGATGGCCGTTTTGCCACGCTTGAAGAAGTCATCGAGTTTTATGCGCACGGACTGCTTTGGTCACCATATATCAATCCGCTCATGCATCATATCGCCAACGGTGGTACCCAGCTGATACCTACAGAGAAAGCTGATCTTATTGCCTTCATTAAGACCTTACGGGACGATGAGTTTCTGTCAAATCCTGCCTTTGGGCCTCCGGGGGAGTTGCCGGAGTGAATAAGGCAAAAGGCAAAAGGGATAAAAAAAACCGGCTGAATTATTAATTCCGCCGGTTTTGGTTTGTAAACCCCGAATCTCGCTTATTGTATTATAAGCTTTTCTAATTGATTTATCCTGTCATTATAGAGTCTGATGAAGTATAGGCCTTTCGGCAATTCAGTGAGATTAAATTCCATATTAATATTTCCCTCATTTTTCAGGGTATGGCTTTCAATCAGGCTTCCATAACTGCTGAATATTGTTATTTCTAGTTTGCCTTCCATGCCCGTGATGCTCAACTTAAATGAGCCCTTGTTCGGATTGGGCATGATCTGCACAATCATCAGGTCATTGTGGCTTTCCCATAATCCAACACTGTTGTATACATTTACTTCCAGGGAGTCGGATGGTACAGCACCGCAGTCGTTGATGGCAATGACCTTTACATATGCAAAACCGTGATAAGCTGCATTCCATGTGACTGTGGCTGTGAGTCCGCTTCCTGCAATATTTCCGGCAGAAACAGGGTAAAGTGTCCATAAGTATGCACTGGCACCTGTAGTGGGCTGGGTTTCATATTGTGAAGTTGGGGTGAAATGGATATCTACCTCAACAGGTCCTGTTGGTGTATCCGGTGTTTCAGGTAAAGGATCTATGGTGAGTGTCATATCGTCTGTTACACTGTTGCCACAAGGTACTATGGCAGTTGCAGTAATAGTAAGTGACACCGTTCCATTGCTGATATCACTGCTGCCAGGCGTATAAGTCGCATTTAACAGGGAGGGGTCATCGAAAGTTCCGTCACCGGCAGTTATCCAGTTTATAGTTGACTGGTTAGTGGCAGTGCCTGATAGTGTGTATGTCTCACCTTCACAGATTCCGGCGTCGGGGCCTGCATTGACTGTCGGAAGGCCTTGTATGCTCAGGTCCATGCTGTCGGTGAAACCCGTACCACATGGAGCAATGGCTTCAGCCGTCAGGCTTAATGTCACCGAACCGTTGCTGATATCACCTGTTCCGGGTGTATAGCTTGCTGTGAGCAAGCCAGGATCATCGAAGGCACCGTCACCTGAACTTGTCCAGAGCACCGATGCATAATTTGTTGCAGAACCTGAAAGGGTATATGAGTCTCCTTCACAAACAGCATCATCGTCACCTGCATTTGCCATAGGCTGTGCTTGTATGCTTAAGGTCATATCGTCTGAAGCATTTGTACCGCATGGAGCAATCGCATAGACTGTTAGTGACAGTACAACCGAGCCATTGCTGATGTCGTTGGTACCTGGAGTATATGTGGCTGACAGTAAAGTAGGATCATCAAAGGTTCCATCACCTGCAGTTATCCAAAGCACTGATTGCTGGTTTGTTGCAGAACCTGAAAGTGTATAGGAGACATTTTCACATATAGCACCGTCCGCACCGGCATCAGCAGTTGGCAATGCCTGTATGCTTAATACCATATCATCAGTTGCATGATCACCACATGGAGAAACAGCAAAGGCCGTAAGCGTAAGTGTCGCCATCCCATTGATAATATCAGTGGATCCCGGAGAATAGTTGGCGGTCAGTGAATTTGGATCATCAAATGTACCGTCTCCTGATGTTTCCCAAAGCACCGATTCCTGGTTTGTAGCAGAACCTGCGAGTGTATATGGTGTATCTTCGCATGTTTCACCATCAGCACCGGCATTGACAGTAGGACTGATTATACCATCAAGGCTTCCCAGTGCAGTGCCAAGTGAAGTAAACACCGAATCAAAACCGGGGTCATAGGTCATGCTTACGCAAATGAGTTCCAGCGATTCACTGTTATCCCAAAAACGATACAAGATTGGATTCCCATCGAGGAAACCATCCTGGTCAGGTGTTAAGGGGTCGTCAGTGCTTGCAACTATCGGCAGCGGGTTGCCTGGAATAATTGGTCCCGCAAGGACAATAAAGCCCACACAGATCTGTTCACCGGTGGCTGTCGTATCGTAAATTCCTATTTCATCACCTGCTTCCAGATCCACACCATCGATGATCGCTGCATTGATGATGATGTTCATGGGTTGGTAAACACTTTGATAAACCGGTACAAAATGTTGCCCTGAAAGAGGCACTGAGCTAAACATTAGCAAGCTCAGTACCATTATTAGACTTTGGATCTTTCTCATGGTAAATCCCATTAATGAACGATCATTTTCCTGGTTTCGCTAAATACCTTATTAGAAGCACCAACTTCAAGCCTGTAGTAATAAATACCTGGCTCCAATATTGAATTATTGAAGGAAACCGTGTATTTACCTCTTGCTCTGTATGCATCTTCAATGATCTGTATCCTTCTTCCTGAAACATCATAAATGCTTAGCAATACCTGTCCATCTTCATAAATACTGTATGCAATGTTTGTATTTTCTGAGAATGGGTTTGGATAATTCTGCCCAAGATATGCAAGATCTGAATCCTTGTTTTCTGA
>JAGLYE010000191.1 GCA_023132505.1 Bacteroidales bacterium
TCAAAGATTTTCTATTTTTCGGGATTAGCGCGCCATAATAGAATAATTAATGGAGTTCTTTACATACATATTACAATCCGAGGTTGATGGCAGCCTTTATATTGGACAGACAAATTCATTACAGGATAGGATAAATAGACATAATAGAGGTTACAATAAGTCAACTAAATCAAAAAAACCGTGGAAGCTTATATTTGCAAAGAAATTTGAAAGTAGACCTGCGGCTTGTAAAACTGAAAAGTATCTAAAAAGTTTAAAGAAACAGAAAGCTGTTTTTAACTGGATACAGGATCATCGGGATGTAGCGCAGCCAGGTTAGCGCGCCACGTTCGGGACGTGGAGGCCGGGAGTTCGAATCTCCCCATCCCGACAAACCAAAAAAGACCTGTCCGCCTGAGGCGGATGGGTCTTTTTGCTTTGTACCCACCCCCACAGAGATCACGGAAGGTAATCTCCCTGGGATAAATTTCAAACTCCAAAGATCAAATTTCAAAAAAAGTTCAAAACTTAAATTCCAAAATATATTTATTTTCATAAGTGGTATAAGCAAATAAAGCAATGAACATGTATTTGCTGTTCAGTATATATCTTTATTTTTTTGGAATATTTTAACGTAATTGACTTTGCTTATCAATTGTGTTATATTTGTTCATCTAACTAAAAACATATGTATTATGAAAAAATTATTTACTTTTTTGTTGCTGGCCTGTTTTGTTTCTGGTGTAACCTTGGCACAGGTAACCTTTGGGCCAAAATTTGGGGTCAACTTTTCAGATTATCATCAGGATGTTAAAGATAGTGATGATAAGACAGATTTTGTATATAAAGTTGGCCCTGCCGTTGGATTTGCAGTTAATATTCCTTTAAATGACTTCCTGACGCTACAACCCAGCCTGTCGTTTTCAACAAAAGGTGCTTCTTTTGATACGAAAAAATGGACGGATTATGATCAAGTCACTGCTGTAGATGGTTACCAAAGGATCCGTGTTGGCTATTTTGAACTACCGGTGAACCTGGCGGCAGGCCTTGATGTAGGTTCCGGACAGTTACAATTATTCCTTGGACCTTATATTGGGGTTGGTATAAGTGGCTGGATAATATCGGATTATACAATAACCTATACTGATGGGAGTTCAGATACCGAAGATGACAATATGGAAATTATTTTTAAAGATAAGCTGAAGAAGGAAGATTTTAAGGATAATGCGGGATATATGAAACCGATTGATTACGGATTGAACTTCGGCTTTGGACTCCAGTTTGATCCAGTTTTAATCAATGTAGGGTATAGCCTGGGCCTTCAAAACCTCTCAACTGAAGTTGAAGATCCTGATCCTGATTTCTACAATGATGATAAAATCTACAACAGGATGTTCTTCATTAGCTTTGCTATTTTATTGGAAAATCAATAATTTGAAAGTACTATAAAAAAGCTGCACTCATAGTTGCAGCTTTTTTTTATTTACTCTGGTTATAAATCCAGCAGCCTCTTTAGCTCAGTTGGTAGAGCGGTTCACTCGTAATGAACAGGTCGTCGGTTCGAGTCCGATGAGAGGCTCAGGCTTAGGCATTGTCGATTGTCGATTGTCGATGTTCGATGTTCGATTGTCGATGTTCGAATTTATCCAGTATCCAGCATCTAGAATCCAGCATCCAGAACCTTTGCCTTTAAGAAATCCGAAGCATCCCAAAGCATCTTTCCATTAGCTGGGTCTGTAGCTTTCGAATCCATTTCTTTACGGCTCATAAGAAAGAAGTAATCGATGGGTTTGCCTTCCACATCTCCGGAAGCTGCAAGGTAAACAACAGGTTCACAAGCCTTTTTGGGGGAGCGGAAGAATATACTGAATGTTAGTTTTAATAAAGGCTGGAATATTTTTGGCGCTTCACGGGCTATGTTGCTGTTCACCGGGCCTGGACAAAGGGCAAAAACTGAATAATCCGTTATATCTCCCGGATTTAACCGTCTCGATAATTCATTCGCAAAAGTGGTCATCAGGAGTTTGTAATGGCCATAGAGTTCCATGACCTTTCCGATCTTGAATTCGCTGTATATCCCGAAACCGTCGAGGTCAAAAGTCTTTGGGTTGCGGTGGCTTTCCGAGGAGACAAAAATGATACGCGGTACCTGCCCTTTCACCCGTTTAAATATCTCCAGTTCAAGCAGCCTGTTCACCAACAGGAATTTGGCAAAATAGTTCACCATGAACATCTGCTCAAAACCCTGGGATGTCTTTCTGCTTTTCTTCGGTACGACTGCTGCATTGCAGATCAGGATGTCGATCGTATTGTATTTTTCCTTGAGCTGATCAGCAAACGTATAAATAGAGTCAATATCATAAAGGTCAATATAGAGCATTGAAACTTTGTCCGACCCACTTAGTTTTTTTACTTTCTCACCTTTCGAAGGAATTCCGCTGCGAACAGCCATGACCACCTCTGCACCACGCTTTGCCATCTCCACGGCAGTAGCAAAACCCAATCCTGAGCTGGCCCCTGTGATCACTACTCTTTTCCCGTCAAGGCGATCACCATCCGTCAATTCCCCTGCCGGGGTATGTTTTTTGAACAGGTCTCTTATGCCGGTTATCGTTGCTTTTACAGGGCTTTTATAATGGCTTTGTTTTGATTCAGTCATATAGCTGGTTACTGGTTACTGGTTGCTGGTCACTGGCTACTGGTTGCGGGCTACTAGAAACCAGCAACCAGTAACCAATAATAAATATCTCCTAATTCAATTCTTTCAATAAATTCCTATATGCAACGATTCGTTTTTCTATATCTTCTTTCGACAATCCAAAATCACCTAATGAGTATTGATGAACTCCATATTTGCGTGGAGGGTTTTCGAGTTCTGTCCGGATGAACTGCTGCATCAACTCATCAGGAATCCCACCCAGGCCTTTGTATATCTCTTCCAGGATACTCCCGGCATTATCTACAAGGTCGTAGTAATTAATATCATGGAACCTGTCCTGCGGCTGTGCCTTTCTGTATTCGATCCCTTTGTTAAGGATAAAAGTACTTTTCTTGACCCAATGGTCTGCCACTTTTTCAAGCGAAACATCATCACTGAACAATGCCCTGCTGTGCGACATCATGCTAAGGAATGAAGGTATGGATATACAGGGGTCTCGGTGGGTCCACAAAAAGTGCAATTCACCGAAAGTCTTATCTGCAATATTGAGGAATTCAAGATGATGGGGCGACTTCAATATCCAGCGTTTTGCCGGCCGCTGCCATTGCAGCAATTTCATCAGTTTTGCTGCATATTCATATGCATACGACTGGTCTGTCTTTTCCAGCCATGCCGCGTATGAGGGCACGTGCATGGTAGCCTCTGGTGTTGTGCTTAAAAAGCTAATGTCGAGAAGCAGGATATCCTCTTCGGGCGCCAGGTATTCCACCGGGTGTATGGCAAAAAACCCGGGTGCCATGATCTTCAATGCCTTTTCTGACAAGCGTGCTTTCTTCAGGCGCTTATCTTCTTTCCCATTTTGTTTCAAAAACGGAGCGGGGTTGATAGCTTCCCAGCTGGCCAGCACACGGTTATCCGGATCGGCATTCAGCAGGCGCTGAAGCTTGGTAGTGCCGGTCCGCTGCAAGCCAACGATCATCCATACCGGGTAGACCTCCTGATCGAGAATCTCGGGATATTTTTTAAAGTAGTATTCAGCCCTAAGCCTGTTTGCCACCAGGTTGATAATGCGCTCCCTCGAAATGAATACTCCTACAGGATGCAGATTGGCTTCTTTATTGATTGATTGCAACATCCTGTCAAGAGGTTCGTCCCAAAAATCTTTTCCCAGGTCATCGAGCCCGGAAGACTTTTTCGCGGAACGGATAAGACTGTCTTTATTAAGTTTTATTCTCGTTCCGAGTGGATAAGATGCTTTCCATGCTTTATTCAGTGTCCTTAACCAGATTGGCATCTTAATGAAATCTT
>JAGLYE010000192.1 GCA_023132505.1 Bacteroidales bacterium
GACCTTAACAGGAATTTCCCGGATCCGGAAGATGGCCCGCATCCCGATGGAAATCCATGGCAAACGGAAACAATACACTTTATGGATTTTGCCGAAGAGCGTAATTTAGTCATGGGTGCTAACATACATGGTGGGGCAGAAGTATGCAATTACCCATGGGATACCTGGGCAACCCTGGCCGCCGATAATAATTGGTGGGTGTATGTTTGCCGTGAGTATGCTGATACAGTGCATGCAAATGCACCGGGAGGCTATATGACACAATTCAACAATGGAATTACCAATGGCTATCAATGGTACACGATCGCGGGGGGACGACAGGACTATATGAATTATTTCCATCAGATGAGGGAGTTCACACTGGAAATTTCAGATGTGAAGCTTTTGCCTGCCGGCCAACTGCCTGCCCACTGGAACTATAATTACAAATCTTTGCTCAATTACCTGGAACAGTGTTTATTTGGTGTGAGAGGAAAGATAACCGATTCGGCAACAGGCGAAGCTATCAAAGCTGAGGCGTATGTGCTGAGTCATGAAAGTGACAGCTCCTGGGTATATTCATCCCTGCCTGAAGGTAACTACCACAGGCTGCTTTTTGAAAGTATCTACAGTATTCGCTATTCAAAGCCGGGGTATTATACTCAGACATACGATAATGTTGTTGTGAACGAGCGTGAAGCTACTGTGTTAGATGTGGAACTCGTCAATGCTTTTTCCGGTGTTAATGAACTTAAGGCTGAAACTTTCAGAATTTATCCCAATCCGGTAACCGGAAATTATATAAAGCTTAAAGCAGAGCAGCCTATCGAAGAGCTAAGCATCTATTCCATGAATGGAGAACTGTGTTATAAAACGGATGCCAATGGAGCCAATAGTGTATTTGTTGATGTGAGCATGCTTGATGCTGGAACCTACATTATTAGTATCGAATTGGGTGACAGGAGTTTACAACAAAAAATGATCAGGCACTGACCCGGCAGCAAAGCTCACTTCTGAAGAGAATCCCTTATTAAGTTTATTCTGATAAGTGCATAAGGCAATGTTTGCTTTCCTAGCCGATCATTATTCCTAAACCAAGTATGATGCGATAGAGGATGATGAATACAAGCGGGATCAGGATCGTCAGGTACTTAAACCTGATCGGTAATATTTCCTCATCGAAATAGAGGGTTGGTGCAAAACGATATCCGATGGCAACAGGAATAATGGTAAGCACCAGGGCAAGTGAAACAGTCATGTCATACAATGTGACCTCAGGGAGCATTATCAATGCTATCAATATATTTCCTGCCAGGAACGGGATTATGGCCTGCGCCCATATAAACCTTTGTTGCTGATGTTTTTCAAGATGTGTATAATAGCTGTTTGCAGATATCAGGAAAGAGCGTGCAACGAATACCCCTAAAAGAAATAATGCTGTGATGGAAACGATGGAGTAGATCACTTTTTCAGTATCGGATATATAGGACCAGATAATGGCATATCCAAAACCCCGCCCAAATAAACTTCCAACCAGTAATGAACCAAAAAAAGCATTAAACCCATGTATGAAGAACCATAGGATAAATAGCTTTCCAAGGCCTCTGTCAGTACGGATATAAGAAAATATGATTGCAAAAAACAGGGCTATGATCCCGCACAGGATAGGCCCGGATGCATATATCATCTTGACAGAATCACCGAACCATTCTTCCGGCTTCACTATCCAAAAAACTTCATAATAGTATACTATAGAACGGTAATCGAAAAATATACCTGAGATCGAGGATATGAACAAACTGATAGAAAATATGAGCAGATAGGCTGCCACAAACAAAAGAGTGGAATGTATGCTTATCACTACAAATTCCCTTATCTGGCCTTTATTCTTCCTCAGATACCGTATCATCTGAGGCAGATTTGCCGGGTTTAAGGTTTTCAGACTATGTAGTACATTTGAAAAACATTTTTTGAGGTAAAACCGAATCAACTTCTTTCGGCGATACCTTCGAAATTTCTTTTCGCGAATTTTAATTGCCTGCCTTTCCTGTTGCAGGCTTTCATAATGCTCTTTGTTATCAATGAGGTCTTGCCGGTATTCAGCTTTAAGGGAATTTCTGTTCCCCTTCATCGCCAGACGGTCATGCTGCCTTTTTTGTTTATCGGCAATACGTTCATTGCTGTGCTGTGCCCTGGCTATCTTTTTCCCATCAATAATCGCTGTGCGCTCAGATCGTTTTGCTGCCCTGCGTTCAATCTTTCGCAATTTCTTTAAATAACGCAGGTAACGCATTCTTCGGTAGATACGATAAAGAAAAGAGTATTTCTTTTTGGCCGGCATGCTAAAAGGTAAGTCTGATAGCAAATGTAGAAAAAATAAGGTTTGCAGCGATTATCAAAAAAACTGCCTTAATATGGGGACTGCTGAATAAAAGAAAAGATCTTATCCGACAGAGGTATCCTTGAACTGATCCTTGCTGTATATGCCTTTTTCCAGTTTATCTTTTATCACGCTAAAAGCATCAATAGTATATTTCACATCTTCCATGGTGTGTACTGCCGTGGGAATAAGCCTGAGGAGAAGAACCCCTTTCGGAACAACCGGATAACCAATAATAGAGCAGAAGATATTGTAGTTTTCGCGAAGGTCATATGTGAGTTGTGTAGCTTCAGGAACACTTCCGGGCAGGATAACCGGCGTTACGGGTGATTCTGTATTACCGAGGTTGAACCCTTTTTCTCTTAAGCCTTTCTGCAAAGCGTTAACAATTATCCAAAGTTTGTCCTTATACTCAGTGCTGTTTCGGATCATGTCAAGTCTTTTCAGGGCTCCTATCACCATCGGCATTGGAAGCGACTTGGCATAGATCTGTGAACGCATATCATATCTCAGGTAGCTAATGATCTCTTTCTTGCTGGCCACGAAAGCTCCTATGCCAGCCATGGCCTTTGCAAAGGTTCCGAAATACAGGTCAACCTGATCCTGAACCCCAAGAAACTCATCAGTGCCGGCTCCTGTAGCCCCCATGGTACCAAAGCCATGAGCATCATCAACCAGGAGTCTGAATTCATATTTTTCCTTCAAAGCACATATCTCTTTAAGCTTACCCAGATCACCCGACATGCCATAAACACCTTCCGTGATCACCAGTGTGCCGCCACCGGTCTGATCTGTGATCTTTTTAGCCCTTGAAAGCTCTTTTTCAAAGTTTTGTATGTTATTATGGGGATAAACGAAACGTTTACCAAAATGCAGCCTCATCCCATCAAGGATACAGGCATGTGCTTCTGAATCATAAACGATCACATCATTTCTGTCAACCATGGAATCAATGATGGAAACCATGCCCTGGTAACCGTAATTTAACAGGTAAGCAGATTCCCTGCCAACGAAGGCAGCGAGTTCCTCTTCCAGTTGTTCGTGGTATTTAGTATGTCCTGACATCATCCTTGCACCCATAGGATAAGCCAGGCCCCATTCCTTTGTGGCATCGGCATCAGCTTTCCTTACTTCCGGATGGTTGCCCAATCCGAGATAATTGTTCAGGCTCCAGATCAACCTTTCTTTGCCCTGAAATATCATCTTGTTCGACAACTCTCCTTCAAGCTTTGGGAACATATAATATCCATCTCCCTTTTCACGGTATTTTCCTAATGGACCAGGCCTGTTTATTACTTTTTCAAAAATATCCACGGTTTATTCTTTTAGGTTTATAATTTGATCATTGCAAAAGTATTAATTTATGGTTTACCTGCAAATGAATTCCTGACATAATAATCAAGAATAGAATACGTTTTAAAAATCAATATAAATAACTTACTTTTGCAGCATGTTAAGAAGATGGCTTTGGAGCCTGATATTTTTAAGTGTAATCCTTACAGTTTCCTGTTCAAAACATTCCAGGGTGTTGAAGAGCGGTGATAATGAACTGAAGTATGAAGTGGCTGTGGATCTTTATGAAAAG
>JAGLYE010000193.1 GCA_023132505.1 Bacteroidales bacterium
ATCCAGCATCCAGTATCCAGTAACCAGCATCCACCTTGACTCCAAATATTTATTTTTAAAAAGTATCATTTTTTCTTGCATTATGCACATATGTGCATTATCTTTGCAACGTCAACTAATATAAAATATCATATGCCCCGTCCGAAAAGCAATAGGATAGTTCGTGAACCGCCTTTATTTACCGAGTTTAAACCCATAGGGGTTCCTGGAGCGGAACTGGAACAAATATTGCTCAGCCTCGATGAGTATGAAGCGGTTCGATTGGCCGATTATTTGGGCATGTCGCATGAAGAAGCGGCTTATGAAATGGAAATATCACGTTCTACATTCAGCAGATTGGTTGAACAGGCAAGAAAGAAGATGGCAACGTTTCTTTTCCAGGGAAAACTGCTTACTATCAATGGGGGGAATATACATTTTCGCTATAATATTATTCGCTGCAGAGATTGCGGGTATATGTTCAAAATAAATATTGATTCGCCAATGAAAGAATGTCCGGAATGCCATTCAAAAAACTTGCTGAACCATGCAGGAGGCTTCGGACATGGAAAATGTTGTAGAGGTAATTTTAATAAAAAAGGAGGTAATTATGCCAAGAGGTGACAGAACAGGACCAAATGCAAATGGTCCGATGACAGGAAGACGCTTAGGTTTTTGTACAGGGAATGATCGTCCGGGTTTTGAAATGACTCCCGGTGGTTTTGCCCATCGTGGTGGCCGTGGTTATGGCCGTGCTTATGGCAGAGGATATGGCTATGGACGAGGTATGGGATACGGACAAGGATATAGCCATTTCCCGGATGAAACTGTTCCGGATGTTTCTCAGGAAACCCTGCTTGAAAATGAAGCCCGGATATTGAAAGAGCAATTAGCGTCAATTGAAAAACAACTCACTGAGTTGAAAAAGGGAAAGTGAACAGTATGAAGCAGGCATTTCAATGCCTGTTTCATTTTTTAGGAGCTGATGGGCTGGAAGAAATTAATGTAGTCCGGAAGAGAATATTATTAATAATATTGGTAGCGCCGTTAGTCTTTTTCCGGCCTCATACAATGTGAAGGAATATATAATTACTTAAAATATAAAAAAATGGAAAATTCAGGTAAAGGTTTAGGCCGGGGACAAGGCCAGGGATTAGGCAGGGGAGGTGGAAGAGGCCGCAATAAAGGAGGTGCTTTTGGCACCGGTGGCTTTTGTGTTTGTGCTAAATGTGGTAAAAAAATATCCCATCGACAGGGTGAAAAATGTACGACGATTAAATGCCCTGTTTGTGGACATACCATGATCAGAGAGGAATTATTGAAGAAATAAATCTTAAATAATAATCACCGGACTCTTACTCTGAATATACTGTTTTATTAGTGTTTAACTATAAAATCTAAGAAGATGAAAAAAATAGTAAATTTATTTGATGAGGAGAATTGGGAAGTTGCAAATGGATATCCGCAGGGTACATTAGCAAAAGTTTTAAGGGATGATAAAAATGTAAAGACAGTATTGCTGAAATTACCTAAAGGCTTTTATATGGCCCCCCATTCTCATCTCACTACCGAGCAAAATTTTCTTATTGAAGGTGAATATGAAATTGCGGGAGAAAGATATTCTGCCGGTTGTTACCAGATATTTTTTCCCGGGGATGAACATGGTCCATTCGAATCAAAAAGTGGAGCATTGGTTTTAGTTGTTTATGATAGTATTTAAGCTATTAAGTAAATATTTAATAAAACTCATTTAATATATATGAAAAAATTATTTGCAGTCCCCACCATTGGGGAAAAATTATGTGTCCATTTCGGACATTGCGAAAAATTTGCGATCATTGAAACCGAAGATCAGAAAGTTACGAGTGTCGAATACATAACACCACCGGTCCATCAGCCGGGCACTTATCCCAGATTTCTTGCCGCGAAAGGGGTGAGTGCCATCATAGCCGGCGGTATGGGGATGAAAGCCCAGGATATCTTTGCCCAGCACAGGATAGAGGTATTTATAGGAATCAACTCTGAAGATCCGGGATCTCTCGTTGAACAATATTTCAGCGATCAGCTTGAATCCGGGGATAACCTCTGCGACCACTAAAAGGCTTTGCCATGAAAATTGCCATCGCCAGCGGTAAAGGAGGCACGGGAAAAACAACTTTGTCGGTGAACCTGTCTGCATACCTGGCAGAAAATGAAGAAGTTGTTTTATCTGACCTGGATGTTGAAGAACCCAATTCGGGATTGTTCATTAAAGCACAGTTGCTTCATGAGGAAGAAAAATATAAAATGGTGCCGGAATGGAAGGAGGACCAGTGTACCCTGTGCGGTATCTGCCAGGAAGTGTGTAATTTCCATGCGGTGATACAGCTTGGGGATATGATCATGGTATTTCCTGAATTATGCCATGGCTGCTATGCCTGCTCCGAATTATGCCCTGCGGATACCCTGCCGATGGTCCCCAAAAAAATGGGAATGCTGAAGCATCTCCGAAATGACAAACTTAGCTTTATCGAAAGCAGGCTTGATATTGGTGAAGAACAGGCCGTACCTCTGATCAAACAAAGCCAGGAATACGTAGAGGAGCATTTTTCGGATGATATCCTCAGGATTTATGACTCCCCCCCCGGGACATCCTGTCCGGTGATTGAAGTGACCAGGGATGTTGACTTTGTTATTCTTGTCACCGAGCCAACGCCCTTTGGCCTTCATGATCTGAAAATTGCAGTGGAGACCATGAAAGAACTGAAAAAGCCGTTTGGTGTCGTTGTGAATCGCCATGGGATTGGCAATGATGGGGTGCTTCGCTATTGTGAAGGTGAGGGCATCCCGGTATTGGCTAAAATTCCCAATGACAGAAAAATTGCGGAATTGTATTCGGAAGGAAAACTGGTATATAATGAGGTGCCGGAAGTAAAGCAGGAACTTGATAAAATTATCACATACCTCAGTACATTGAAGCAAGGAGGTGTGCAATGAAAGAAATAGTAGTTATATCGGGTAAGGGTGGAACAGGAAAAACTTCCATTACGGCCTCTTTTGCTTATCTGGGGGGTGCTGATGTTGTTGTGGCCGATTGTGATGTGGATGCAGCAGACATGCACCTCTTGCTGCAACCGGATTTTGCCCGGGGAGAGGATTTTTATAGTGGTGAACTTGCAAAGATCCATCCGGATAAATGCACTCAATGTGGGAAATGTGCGGAAATATGCCGTTTCGATGCCATCAGTGTTGTAGATGGCTTACATATAGTTGATCCGCTAAGTTGTGAGGGCTGTGGCTATTGTGCCCGCATCTGCCCGACGGATGCCATCGAAAATTTAAGCATGAATGTAGGAAAATGGTACATCTCCAAAATTAAGACCGGAAGCATCATGGTACATGCAAAACTTGGCATTGGCGCGGATAATTCCGGGAAGCTGGTAGCGAAAGTTAAAAATGAAGCAAAACGACTGGCTGAAGAAACAAACAAGGAATATATTATTGTGGATGGATCTCCCGGGATCGGCTGCCCGGTGGTTTCTTCGCTTTCGGGAGCGTCTTTTGTAGTCCTGGTGACTGAGCCTTCTGTTTCGGGTTTGCATGACCTGAAGCGGGTATATGAGCTGGTGCACAAGTTCAATCTGAAAGCAGGATGCATCATAAACAAGTCCGATATTAATGAAAAAGTTTCAGAAGAGATTGAAGCTTTTCTCAGGGAAGAAAATATCCTTCATATTACAAACCTTCCCTACGATGAACAATTTACAATAGCCATGACTAATGGCCAGACAATTGTAGAGTCCGATTCGAACGGCTTAAAGCAGAAGATTGCTGATAGCTGGGATAAAATAAAACAAACAATTAACTAATTAATAAAATGAAATTTGCATTTACTACAAAAGGAACGGATTGGGGTTCGATGATGGATCCACGTTTCGG
>JAGLYE010000194.1 GCA_023132505.1 Bacteroidales bacterium
ATCTCCTCCGGCTTGATATGCCTTTCTTTAAATTGCAGTGGTTTGAATTGATAATAGATCCCGTCATTCCTGATCCTTGTAATCAGTCGCAGGCTTATAAGTATGAGGATCAGAAGTATAGGTATAAGGCTTGTCAGGATCATGACATAGTCAGGAGCTGCTTTTTCGGGGTCTGTTGATTGCAATGAAAAAATAAAAGCATAGCCCCAGGCTGCAATTGTGATCACAATGATCAAATATATCCACCACTGCCTGAATTTTTGTGTTTCGTTAAAATATGCTCTTGCCATGATTAATTGGGTTTATAGAGGTTCGAAAAATCGCGTCCGCTGGGTTGCTGGAATACTTTAAGCTCAAATTCCGGTAAGACAGCAAAAATATGATCAAATATATCTGCCTGGTTGTCTTCATATTTTGCCCATTCCTGGTCTTTTGAGAAGACATACACCTCAATAGGGAGCCCTTCCCCGGAGGGCTGAAGCTGCCTGACAAGGAAGGTCATATCGTTGTTAACTTTCGAATTGTTGCTCAGGTATCCTTTCAGGTAGGCCCTGAAAACCCCAATATTGGTTTGTCTTCTCCCATTGACAAGCACATCATTATCGATTTTCCTGTCTGTATTGTATTTGGTGATCACCTTTTCGGTTTCATCCACATATTCAGAAACATATTCGATTAGTTTAAATCGGTCGAGCATTTCCGGCGTGCAGAATTTAATGCTGTTCATATCAATGTTAATAGAGCGCTTGATCCTTCTCCCGCCGCTTTCTTCCATACCCCGCCAGTTTTTAAAGTAGTCGGTTACAAGGGTGTAGGTGGGGACGGTAGTGATGGTCCGGTTCCAATTCTGGACTTTTACCGTTGTGAGGGAGATGTCGATCACTGTGCCATCGGCTCCATATTTCGGCATTTCAATCCAATCGCCTATGCGTACCATGTTGTTTGCCGAAAGCTGGATCCCGCCAACGAACCCAAGGATGGGGTCTTTGAAAATAAGCATCAGCACTGCCGAAAATGCGCCAAATCCTGCAAGCCAACCCAGGTTCCTGTCACCAAGCAATACCGTTATGATGATCACGATTGATATAATATATGCAACGATCTTGGCAACCTGGACATATCCTTTGATCGGTTTCTTCCTGGCCACCTCATAGGTTTGATAAATTTCATGCAGGGCATTGAGTACTGCCGTGACTACATTCAGGAAAATGATCACCATATAGATGGATGTGATGATCTGTATGATCCTGTTCAGGAACTCAAAATCAGAAAGGGCGTAGGTGCTAAGAAAATTGATTACAATAGCAGGAGCAAGGTATGCAAGCCTGACGAAAACCCGTTTTTCTGCAAGTATATTATCCCATTTTGTTTTCGTACGGGCAACAATAATATGCACGGCCTTGATAATGAAATACCTGGTTACGTAAAAGGAAAGGATGGCAAGGAAGATGATAAGGATCACCCAGAAAAATTCCCTGAGAATCGCAGCATTGCTCTGGCTTAACCCAAAGCCCATAAGCCAATCAACTAAAATGGTATTGAATCTATCGATCATGGTGCTAACTTTTATCTGCCAAAGTTAGCTTTTTTTCTGGTTACTGGCTGCTGGCTGCTGGTTGCTGGCTGCTGGTTACTGGTTACTGGCTGCTGGTTACTGGATACTGCCTACTGTCAACCGTCAACCGTCAACTATTCCTCCGGTGCAAACATCGGATCCCACGGGGGCAGGAATATAGGTTCGGTATCCAGTATATCCATAGTTTTGTCGTTGATGAAATTCTTATGGATCACTAGGCGGAACATGTAAGCATCGAACCATTCATCGGTCATGATGAGGAAGCCCTGGTAGCCAGTTTTTCCCCAGCTGTTCTCTAGCAGCCATTTGTCAATGCTTCCGTCGGGCAGAACATTCACTCCTACCAGGCCCATGCCATGGGAAGAACCACTGTCGTAAGTCTTGATACGTCCGGCCTTATCCATAGAGAAATCCACACCAAATAACTCCTCATAATCAAAATTGTTTACATCCAGCAGGCCTTTTTCACGTTGGAGTTGCTTACCTACATCACAGGAAAAATACATGGCCTCATTGGCTATGATGGATGCTTTTGCAAAATCCTTTATCTCGCCAACAGGCAGGTTGATATATTTCCAGTTGCCGCCTTCCAGCATATGGCGGTCGTATTCGATCTCATAAAGCCTGTAATATTCCCTGGTCGGGTCGTTCATGAACATGACATAATTCCTGAGATCTATCCCTACCATCTCTTCATAGAATGATTTCGGCGTATATGTTTTCAATTCACTGATATTGCCGTCTTTGTCTTCATATTGCCATGGAAACTCTGCAGGAGGTTTGCCCAGGCACAGGACCAGAATCCTGTAGATTTCACTGAGCATACTGATCTTTTCTTCCCTTAGCCGGCCTTCCTCACTACCCTCTGCTGCCATTTCCCTGAGTGTTAAAGCATCCTCCCTGAGTTTCCTTCTGAGGAAACGTGACATCATACGTGTGTTCTCGCTATTGTTGCTTTCCGGCATTATGGAGGCAGGTACAACCCCATATTTTTCAATGATATCGACCACGCCGGTCCATTGTCCGCCATCACTTATCGGGTTTTTGAAGAGCCAGTCTACCTTGCGGTCATCTTCGGGCAATTCTGCTGTCGCGATGACAGATTCCAGGAAGAGATTTGATTTTTCAAGCTGGTCCCAGAAAAAGCCGTAATTCTGGGAAAACTCAAACTCCTTCATGTTGAACTTTTCGATCACCTTGGGCCTGAGCATATTTAAGCCGGTAAACAACCAGCAACGGCCGGATGACTTTTGGTTGGTAATGCCTTTGATCTCTACCTTGTTGGAGAAATAGGGGTTCACTTTTCCAAGGTTTTCCCGGTTCACGGCAAGTTTGCTAATATTGTTTGAACTGATGGCATTCATCAAAGCCCGCGTATTCTCATCAAAGCTTACTGATGATATGATCTTTGAGAGGTCGTCCTTGTCAAGCTGGCCCTGGGCCATTGTCAGAGTCGGCGCTGTGATCAGCATTACAGTGATCATTGTAATTTTATAGATGCTTTTCATTTTGCTGTGATTAAATATATTTTTCGAGGATCATTCTTAGTTCTTCATAATTCCTGCATACGGGTAATTGCGGGAAGTCTGCTATTACGTTGTCAGGGGGGCAGAACAGTATGCCTAAGTCAGCCTGTAGCAGCATGCTGGTATCATTATATGAATCGCCAAATGCAATGACCTTGTATTCCAGGCTTTGTAAGGCCTGGGTGACTTTCCTCTTGGGATCCGGCTGCCGCAGTTTATACCCGGTGATATGGTCATCATCGTCGATAATGAGATTATGGCAGAAGATCGTTGGGTGGTCGAGCTGTTCCATTAATGGGTCAGCAAACTGGGCGAAAGTATCAGACACGATGATGGCCTGCGTATGTTTCCTGATCCACCAGAGGAATTCCAAAGCCCCGTCCAGTGGCTTGATAGTGGCAATCACGTCCTGGATATCTTTTAGCTTTAGCCCGTGTTTGTCCAGGATCCTGATCCGCTGGTTCATCAGCTTATCATAGTCAGGTTCATCCCGGGTGGTCATCCTGAGTTCTTCGATGCCGGTGCGTTCAGCAACGTTGATCCATACTTCAGGAACAAAAACGCCTTCGAGGTCGGAGCATATTATATACATGTTGAATTGGTTGAATTGGTTGAATTAGTTAAATTGGTCCGCCACGGCGGATTTTCGCTTCGCTTCGATTGAATTGGGGTTTTTACTGCCAACTGTCAACTGCCTGCCCGCACGCTGTCGCTGAAGCTTCAGCGCAGGCGCCCGAAGGAGGGTCAACTAACCCAACACCCAACACTCAACCCTCAACCCT
>JAGLYE010000195.1 GCA_023132505.1 Bacteroidales bacterium
TAGATATCATGAAGGTCAAAACATCAGGCCTGCCTCCTGCCGTAGTCGGCGAGCCGTATACATTTCAGATGGAATGTGAAGGAGGCACCCCACCTTATCTCTGGCGCCTGACCAGACAATGCACAGAGGAGATCTTTCAACAGGAAATGAATACCCCGGGCACTTATATGGAACCCGACAACTGGAGCTATGGAAATATTCCATATTCCTTACCTTTTAGTTTATCGCTTTATGAAAAATATTACGACACCATATACATACATCCCGGCGGTTTTATCATGTTTGAAGATACGCAGTTCCCCTGGCCATACCTGTTTGATGAACAACTGCTCATCAGGAATACGGCCTGCATAGCCCCATTCTTATGCAGATGGCTTACGTATGCCCCTGAATTAGGGCAAGGCATCTGGGTTCACGAAACGGAAGATCAGGTCAGCATACGATGGAAAGGAGATATTGATAATTCTAACTATTCACCGGTAGTAGAATTTTCCCTCCTCCTGAATGCCAACGGAGAGATAACTTTTAACTACGGGACTGAAATAGAAGCACGCAGGGTTAATTGGTCTTGCGGGGTCTCTGATGGAAATGACCTGGATTATCATTTTCCTTTTATTGAAGACCAGGCTTATATTAATCTCAATTATGCTGTAAAATTGAAAACCATACCGCTGCCCACAAACCTTGACCTGAGTGACGACGGGCTACTGTCGGGCATTCCGGATAATTATTACCAGCAAGTAGACCTGAATTTTTGTGTAGAGGACGATGATCATATCAGGGCATTCAAAACCCTTGAGTTTTCCGCAACCGACCTGGGAATTTTCGACCAGGATAATGCTGAAGGAGACATGATCGAATCAATATTCCCAAATCCTTTCCGTTTAGAAGTCACGATCATTTTCAAGCCGGAAATGGAAGGGCCTCTTAGTTGTAAGGTTTATTCTTCCTCAGGGCAATTGGTGAGCATACTGGCTGACAAAAAGGACACACAGGGATCAAATATGCTTAAATGGTACGGGCATGATGCATCAGGAAAGCCCTGCCCTGCCGGGATCTACTTTATCCATTTTCAATATTCCGGTAAAACACATGTTAGAAAGATTATTTATGCCGGACCATAAATGAATAATGATAGCCCGTAAATAAGTTTATTTTTGCAAAATCAAATAATCAAACAAAGCATGAAAGAGATCATTGAATTAGGAAAGAATTGGAAGGAAGCACTTAGTTCGGGAAATGTTGATAATATCACAAAGCTTTATGCCGGTGATGCAATATTGTGGGGTACTCTTTCTCCGGTAATCAGGAATACACCGGAACTGATAAGGGAATACTTCCTCAAATTTGCTACATTGGAAGATATAAAGGTTGAATTTCGTGACCGCGAGGTGAGAAGGCACGGGGATATTGCACTGAATACCGGTTATTATTTCTTCAGCTGGAAAGAAGACGGAAAAAGGATCATGGTCCCCGGGCGTTATTCCTTTGTATATAAATTCGATGGAGAATGGAAGATCATAGACCACCACTCATCAGTAATCCCTGAGCAGCCTTTTGACCTTTCGAAATTTATTGAAGAATAAATAAATGGTTTTTAGCAGCAGCCTATTCTTATTATACTTTTTCCCGGTCTTTCTGATCATATATTACCTTTTGCCCAGGGTGGCAAAAAATCCTTTCGCCCTGCTGGCAAGTATCTTCTTTTATGCCTGGGGAGCACCTGTTTTCATATTTGTGGTGCTCGGCTCAATACTGCTCGACTTTTATGTTGTCAGGGTGATGAACAGCGTTTCAGGCAAGAAGAAGGGATGGCTCCTGGCGGTGTCCATGGCGCTGAATATCGGCTTGTTGCTTTACTTTAAGTACGTAAATTTCTTTGTCGACAATGCAAATGAAATATTACAGCATTTTGGAATGAATGCTGTTCACTGGACAAGGGTTGCCCTGCCTATTGGGATATCCTTTTTCACCTTTCAAAAGATCACTTATTCCGTTGATGTTTACAGGAAAGTTCACGCCCCACTCCAAAAGGTCACCGATTACGCATTGTATATCCTGATGTTCCCGCAACTTATTGCGGGGCCTATTGTACGGTACAATGAAATTGCCGACCAGCTTGTCGACAGGAAGGCAAATGAAACTATCGACAACCGCCTGACCGGATTTTTCAGGTTTGTGGTGGGCCTGTCGAAGAAAGTACTTATCGCCAATGTGCTTGGAGAGGAAGTTGACAGGATCTTCGACATGGGTGTGGGAGAGCTTGACAGCATCACTGCATGGTATGGCATTATTGCATACAGCTTCCAGATCTACTTCGACTTTTCGGGTTATTCCGATATGGCCATTGGGATCGGCCGCATGATAGGATTCAAATTCCCCGAGAATTTTAATAATCCTTACATCTCTCAAAACATTTCTGAGTTCTGGCGCAGGTGGCATATGACCCTTGGCCGGTTTATGAAAGACTACCTGTATATTCCCCTGGGCGGGAACAGGGTATCGGCCGGAAGGATGTATTTTAACCTCTGGGTGGTGTTCCTCATCTCCGGTTTCTGGCATGGTGCTGCATGGAATTTCGTTATCTGGGGTGCGTTTCACGGTCTCTTCCTCATTGCCGACAAGGTCTTCCTGTTGAAAATATATAAAGCCATCGGTAAAGTGCCCAGCATCATCATTACTTATTTCATTGTGCTCATCAGCTGGGTATTCTTCAGGGCTGAGACACTGCCTGAAGCCATCACTTATCTCGACAGGATGTTCTCTTTCAGTGTAGCCGGTGATGGGATCCTTTTCGACAGTAAGTTCTACACCATACTCCTAATAGCCATATTCTTCTCTTTCTGGGGAGGATTTAAAGCGATAGAAAGATGGCAGGAAAGACTCTTTGCAGAAAAACAGACTAACCGCTCCATCATACTGATGGTGGTATTCAGCATTATCTTTTTCATTCTCAGCCTGAGTGCCATCACTTCATCCGGATTTAATCCATTCATTTATTTCAGGTTCTGATTATGTCCATCAAAATCAAACATATTATTTTTATCGTTATCCTGCTTGCCCTTGGCCTGCCGGCAATCCAGGCTGCATTTAATCTGTTTCCTGAGAAACCCCTGCATGGCGATTTCGAAAAGAAAAATATGCCAACATTGACAAAGCAGGGATGGTTTTCGGGTGATTATCAGGCACAGATGGATCCCTGGCTGGAACAACATATCGGTTTTCACAATGGTCTCGTAAGAATACATAACCAGGTAGATTATTCACTCTACCACAAGGCCAATGCAGAGGGCGTGATCCGCGGAAAAAACGGCCAGCTTTACGAATCTGATTATATCAGGGCATGGACAGGCAAAGATTTCGTTGGAGAAGAGCTGCTCGACAGGAAATTGCGGCAATTCCGCTTCCTGCAACAGCAGCTGAAAGAACAATCCGGGACCGATCTGGTATTGGTTCTCGAGCCGGGAAAGGCCTCCTTGTATCCTGAAGACATCCCCGAAAGATATATTAAGGCTGAAGAAGGAAAGACCAATTACGAATATATGCGCAACAGGGCCCGGGAGCTGGGCATCAACCTTATCGACCTGAATGCATATTTTTATGAAATAAAAGATACCACATCTTATCCCCTCTTCCCACTGCAGGGAACCCATTGGAGTGAATTTGCCATGTGGTATGCAGCTGATTCCCTCCTTAATTACATAGAGTCCATCAGGGGCATTCAGCTTCCGGAGGTGATCAAAGAGGGGATGGAATACAGCCACAAACTCCGTTCCACCGATTATGATGTTGGCGTTACGCTAAACCTGCTCTTTGAACTGCAGCATGGCAAGATGCCTTATCCGAAATATCATTTCGGAGAGGACTCGGCGCATCA
>JAGLYE010000196.1 GCA_023132505.1 Bacteroidales bacterium
TGGGTAATGCAACACTGGAACCATGAAACACTGCCTGCCCTTCGCTAAAGCTTCGGTGTACAAAGTAGCCATTTTGCCATATATCATGTACCATTTTTCATTTTCTCCTGATCACACAATCTCAAAGTCTCCTGGTCATCAAGATTCGGGATACGATTCGGAGGTGATAAAATGGTGCAATTGCCCAGGGATATTCAATCGTCCAAATTCAGAATGATATATGTTAAATAACAGACAAAAAATAACGGCCCCGGGCCGGGATGGCACCGGGAACCGCAGTTTTTAGCTTATTGCATTACGATATGAACGACTTCGTCGTCATAGAGAAGTTCATCGCTATCAACAATTAAACATGCCTTACCTTTACAGCATATGCCGCTTTCGTCAGTATAAACGATGCTTCCGCATATCTTATAACAATCAAGGCAATCTACCAGGGGCTCATCACTTTTTACTGTGAAAATTCCCAGTGCCGGGTTTACATTATAATTGACTCCATAATCAACCTCAACCCAACTCGTACCATTCCAGTGAGTTACGATCCAATCAAGGTCAGCCTCGGGATTCTCACAGTTGCATTCTGAATCATCCCAGGTGATGTCATAACCCCAGATTGGGTCTGGAGGATTGTTCTCTTCCATTTGTGTCAGGCTAAAGGCCATAATACTGATGCTGAATACAGCGATCAGGCCAATCATGATTTTCTTTTTCATTTTACATTGGTTTTAGTTTATTAATATTGATATTTAATGCAAAGCAGGTTTATATGAAATAAAGGCTTAGCTGACCGGGCTAATCATGCCCTGCATTACTTAATAATGAATGTCTGCACCTCCTTCCTTTCTTTGCTTTTATTCGTTTTCTTGAAACTTTAATACCCATGAGTATCAACAACCCAATTCAGGCACGCCAAAACATAGCAATATCCAGTTTGTGATCAGAAGACTAGGAGTGGTTATTCGTGTAAAGCCTTTTCGTGATTAGGCTAATATAAAGATAATATGAATGTGTCCCTAAGTCAATAGGAATCAATCAAATTGGGTGAGACCACGTATATAAATGAGGAGAAAACGTAGGAAAATCAGATAGCAGAATTAGAAATTCTGACCCTGTCTGTTTGATCGGCAGGCAAGCATAATTCGTAATCACTAATTTGAATAACCGCTACGCGGTGAATTGGGCGATGGGCTGTGGGCTATAGGCAATGTAACACTGTAACCATGCAACACTAGAACACTGTAACCATGAAACACTGAATCCATGTGCCATTTTGCATTTATCATGTATCATGTGTCATATTTTCCCCGTACCCCGTACCCGAATACTCTTCTGTCGCACCCCTACAGGGCGCAGAAATGATTTTGTGCATATTTTTCTATCGACATTCAGCCCCTACGGGGCCCGGGAAAATCATTGTCGGTTGGTGATTGTTGATTGCCGATTTTGTATTTATCATTTCCCCTGTTTTCACAAAGTCTCACAGTCTCCTGTTCTCCCCTCCACACCGGGCGATGGGCTATGGGCGATGGGCAATGTAACACTGGAACCATGCAACACTAGAACACTGTAACCATGAAACACTGAAACCATGAAACCATATAATAAACATTAATAATTAAATATAGTATAACCTTTTTTGAATTAATTCGTAAAAACGAGTACTTTTATTGCTCATTCTTTAAAATATCAGTCCAAAACTGAGACAAATCAATGGGACTCAGGGGGCGAAGCCGTGCAACGCTTTGCGTTGCATTTTCAATTCTGTGTTTATAATTCTGTATTTACAATGTGATTTTCGATATTGAACATCACATCTCAAATTGACAATACAGAACACAGAATCGACAATTCCCCGTCCCCCGTCCCCTGCACCCTGTACCCGGTACCCGGTATCCGGCACCCACAAACAATGTTAGACACCCTCATAACCTCCAAAACCCGCATCAAGCTGATGCTGAAGTTCTTCCTTAACAGCAATGCCAGCTCCTACCTCAGGAATTTGGAGGGCGAGTTCAAGGAAAGCACCAATGGCATACGGCTCGAGCTGAACAAGTTCGAAAAGGCCGGGCTGCTGCACTCCCGTATGTCGGGCAACAAAAAGCTGTACCAGGCCAACACCTCCCATCCCCTCTTTAACGACATACACAACCTGCTGCTGAAATATATTGGCTTCGACCAGATCATCAGCACGGTGATAGCAAAGCTGGGGAACGTACATAAGCTGTACCTAGTGGGGAGCTTCGCACAGGGCGTCGACAGCGAAGTAATCGACCTGCTGCTGGTAGGCAACAACATCAACCGTGAATACCTCGCCCGCCTTACCGATAAAGGCGAACAACTCATCAAAAGGAAGATCCGGTATCTGATCTACCAAAAAGATGAATTTGAAAATATTATTGATGGCTACAGTAAAGATGAAATATTACTTTTGTGGACTAAAAATGGGATGGGGGGAGAAATGGAGATGGGGAGATAAGCGCGTAGCGCTTGCCAAATTGTGATCAGAACCGCGTAGCGGTTCCCCAATTGTAACACAAGAAGACAGAGATAACGCTAATGAAAAACGAAGAAATAAGAATCGGAGTGATCGGCCTCGGTTACGTCGGCCTGCCACTGGCAGTGGAGTTTGGGAAAAGCATAGAAACCATCGGCTTTGACATCAACAAAGGGCGTATCAAAGAACTGGAAGACGGTTACGACCGCACCCTGGAGGTAGATAGCGATGAGTTGAAAGAAGCCATAAAGCTTCAATATACATCGAAAATCGAAGAGCTTGTAAGCTGTAACTTCTATATTGTTACGGTGCCCACCCCCATCGACAAGTACAAGCGTCCCGACCTAACGCCCCTGATAAAGGCCTCGGAGACCGTAGGCACGGTGCTCTCGGAAGGCGATATCGTGATCTATGAGTCAACGGTTTATCCGGGGGCTACGGAAGAGGAGTGTGTGCCAGTACTGGAAAAACACAGCGGGCTGACCTTCAACAAGGATTTCTTCTGTGGTTACTCACCGGAGCGCATCAACCCCGGCGACAAGGTACACACCTTTACCACCATCAAAAAGGTCACCGCCGGATCTACCCCTGAAGTGGGTAAAAAGGTTGATGATCTTTACAAAAAGGTTGTCACTGCAGGCACGCACCTGGCCTCATCCATCAAGGTGGCGGAAGCCGCCAAGGTCATCGAAAACTCCCAGCGCGATATCAACATCGCCTTCGTGAACGAGCTGGCCGTGATCTTCAACAAGATGGGCATCGACACCCTGGAAGTACTGGAAGCTGCCGGCACCAAGTGGAATTTTCTGCCTTTCCGTCCCGGGCTGGTAGGCGGTCATTGCATAGGCGTTGACCCATACTACCTCACCCATAAGGCACAGGAGATCGGCTACAACCCCGAGATAATCCTTTCCGGAAGACGCCTGAATGATAATATGGGCAGCTTCGTGGCCGGGCAGATCGTAAAGCTGATGATCAAGAAAGAACAACGCATTGCCGGATCAAAGGTACTCATGCTGGGTATCACCTTTAAAGAAAATTGTCCCGACATACGCAACTCACGCGTGATCGACATCATACATGAGCTGGAGGAATTCGGTGTAAATGTAAACACCTACGACCCCTGGGCAGACGCGGATGAGGTGAAAAAAGAATATGGCATCGGCCTCGTCAACGATGAACAACTAAAGACAAATGGATCTTACGACGCCATTGTGCTGGCCGTAGCCCACGACAGCTTCAAAAACATAGACATCCAATCGCTAAAAAAAGACAAGACGATCGTGTATGATGTGAAGGGGGTGCTTCCAATGGGAATTGTAGATGAAAGATTGTAAATTTTAAGTTTTGGGTTTTAATTTGTTTTACCCTCCCCCGGCCCC
>JAGLYE010000197.1 GCA_023132505.1 Bacteroidales bacterium
TTTATGGATTATGAAACATTTGGCGAGCACCAATGGCCGGAAACGGGCATCTTCGATTTCATGCGTGCATTGCCGGCAAGGGTATTCTCCCATTCTGATTTTACCTTCAATACACCATCTGAACTCGCTGAAAAGCTGCAACCGGTATCCACAATACACGTGCCCTATCCTATTTCATGGGCTGATGAAGAGAGGGACCTTACCGCATGGCTCGGGAATGAGTTACAGGATGAGGCCTTTGATAAGCTTTATTCTATCAAACATAAGGTGGACCATTGCAAGGATCCGGATATCATCCGCGACTGGAGATACCTCCAAACATCAGATCATTTCTATTATATGTGTACCAAGTGGTTCTCCGACGGGGATGTGCATAAATACTTCAACCCATATGGAACGCCTTATGAAGCATTCATAAATTACATGAACGTGCTTTCCGATTTCATGATCAGGGTTGATCAGGACTACCAGGGCTCATCTTTCCAGGAAAACCTGGACCAGACCATTGAAAAAGCAGTGGAACTGGGTAAGGTTGTAAAAGAAAAGACTGTTGAGATTGGCAGGAAGGTGAAGGAAAAGGTAAAAGATGCAAAGATCAATGAGATGACGCTCAAGGATGTGGCTTCCATGTCAAACGCCAAGGTCAAGGAATTGATACGCAATGTGAATGTTGATGAATTACTGGTAGTGTTGCAGGATGCAGGAGATGATGTCAGGGACCGGGTAATTCCTAATATGGGTGTCCGGGCAAAGGAAAAGTACGAGCAGTTCCAGGAAGAATTGAAAAAGGTGAAGGAATCCGACCTCAAGAAATATACCGCCAATATTGAAAAAGAACTCAGGAATCTGTTCAAAAAGTAAGGGTTTTTTTCAAGAAACAAATATGATCATTTGATAATTAAGAATGCTATCATGCATTCAGGCGTGTTAAAAACTTTTTACAGGCAGAACTTGAATTAGTATATTTTTGCAGGAATTTTTTAAAACATATGAACGACCAAATCTTAAAACCTGACTATATATTCGAAACCAGCTGGGAAATTTGCAACAAGGTTGGTGGAATCTACACAGTGCTCTCAACAAAGGCCCGTACCATTGTTGAGGATTACGGAGATAAATATATCCTTATTGGTCCTGACGTTTGGATGGAGACCAGGCAACACCCCGATTTTATTGAGGACCCTGGTATTTTTGCTTCCTGGCGTGAAAAAGCATCCGCTGAAGGCCTGAGTATACGAACCGGGCGCTGGAATGTCAGCGGTTTCCCCGTGGTAATCCTGGTGGATTTCAAACCACTGTTTGGGGAAAAGGACCGGATCTTTTTTGAGCTCTGGGAGCAATTCAAACTTGATTCGCTGTCAGGGCAATGGGACTATATAGAACCGGCCATGTTTGGCTATGCCGCAGCAAAGGTGATCGAAAGTTTCTATGAATTTAAGCTGTCGGCCACTGATAAGATCGTTGCACAGTTCCACGAATGGATGACAGGAACAGGTGGCCTGTATTTGAAAGAGAATGTTCCTCAGGTAGGTACTGTCTTTACAAGCCATGCCACCGTTTTGGGAAGGTCTGTTGCCGGAAACGGGCTGCCATTATATGGACAGCTTGAAGATTACGACCCCGGTCGGATAGCTGGAGACTTTGGTGTAAAAGCGAAACAATCCCTTGAATCGATTTCTGCCAATGAATGTGATAGTTTCACCACGGTAAGTGAGATCACTGCCGCTGAATGCCGGCATTTTCTTGGTAAAAACCCCGATGTGATCACTGTAAATGGTTTTGAAGATACATTTGTCCCGGAAGGAGATGAATTCCTGGAGAAAAAGGATACAGCTCGCAAGAAGATCCTTGCAGTTGCAGAAGCAGTAACCGGCAGGGAAATGCCGGATGACAGCATGCTGGTGATCAACAGCGGGCGTTACGAATTCAGGAATAAGGGTATCGATATCTTTATTGATGCGCTGGCTGAGTTGAATGAAAAAGACCTTAAAAGAAACATAATCGCATTCATAACAGTGCCCTCCAACCATGCCGGACCCAGACAGGACGTTATCAAACGGCTGGAAGAACACTCTTTCGGAGAAGTGGAGCAGCCATATTTATCGCATTACCTTTTTGATGAGGATAAAGACCCAAGTATAAGGCGGTTCAGGGAAAAAGGATTGAATAATACCGTGGATGATAAGGTAACAGTGATCTTTGTGCCGGCTTACCTCGACGGCTGCGATGGTATTTTTAACCTTCCTTATTACGATACCCTTATTGGTTTTGATGTGTCGGTATTCCCATCATATTATGAGCCCTGGGGATATACACCGCTGGAAAGCATTGCTTTCAGCATTCCGACGATTACAACCTCACTGGCCGGCTTTGGGGCTTGGGTGAATGAGGGTTTTGATGTGAAGCACACCGGTGTATTGGTTTCTGAGAGGACTGATGATAACGATGCTGAAGTGGTAGCCGATATCCGCGACACCTTGCTCGATTTCCTTGGTATGGATGATAAATCCTATGTCGCCGCCTGCAGTGAAGCAAGAGAAATTTCACTGAACGCTTTGTGGAAATCATTCGTTGAGAACTACAGGCAGGCCTGGTCTATCGCTCTCGAAAAGGTTGAGCTGCGCTCTGAGCTCTTCAGGGGAAAACAACAGCAGTTCAGGCTCTTTGAATATGTGCCGGCCTCAGGCAGCGATACCGATCCCAAATGGAAGAAAGTAAATGTAAAAGCTGAGATCCCCATTAAGCTGAAAGGCCTTTTTGAACTATCGCGAAACCTTTGGTGGACCTGGAATTGCGATGCCGAAGCCCTGTTCAGGAGCGTGAACCCCGACCTGTGGGAGAAGTGTGATCATAACCCGGTTGCAATGCTGGAGATGCTCACACTTGAGCGATACAAAGAACTTGAACAGGATAATGATTTCGTGTCTCTGCTGAAATCTGTTCTTATTAAATTCCATGATTATATGGCAGAAAAGCCGGGAGATGAGAAACCACTTATCTCTTACTTCAGTATGGAGTTTGGTTTGCATGAATCCGTGAAGATATATTCAGGTGGTTTGGGGATACTGGCAGGGGACTACCTCAAGCAGGCCAGCGATTCTAATATGCATATGATCGGTGTGGGCCTGATGTACCGTTTCGGGTATTTTAGCCAGCAGCTGGCTCCGCACGGCGAACAAATCTCGCATAATTACCGCCAGCGCTTCTCCCATCTTCCGATAAAACCTGTATTGGATGAGAATGGGGAATGGGTTAAGGTCAGCATAGCACTGCCGGGCCGATCCATGTATGCGAAGGCCTGGCGACTTGATGTGGGACGCATTCCACTTTATTTGCTTGATGCTGATATCCATGATAACCAGGCCAAAGACAGGGCGATCACCCATCAGCTATATGGTGGGGATAATGAACATCGCCTGAAACAGGAATTGTTGCTTGGGGTTGGTGGGATCCGCTTCCTGGAGACAATGGACATCAAACCTGATGTTTATCATTGCAATGAGGGCCATGCGGCATTCATTGGTATCGAACGCATGCGCAAGCTAGTACAAGGACGCATCATCAATTTTCCGATGGCACGGGAGATCGTGATGTCATCGACTTTGTTCACTACGCATACCCCTGTCCCGGCAGGGCATGATTCCTTTAGTGAGGACTTGCTACGAACATATATTCCGCATTATGCTTCCAGTTTAAATATCTCCTGGGATGAGTTCATGGGACTGGGACGAATGGATGTTTACGATAAGCGTAATGCCTTTTCGATGAGTGTGCTGGCATTAAAACTTTCACAGGAAGTGAATGGCGTAAGCAAGATCCATGGTGAGGTTTC
>JAGLYE010000198.1 GCA_023132505.1 Bacteroidales bacterium
GTTCTTTTTATCAGCCAGGCCTCCGTAGAGTTTATCAGAAGCTGGATATTGCTGCATATAAGCGCCAGGGTGAACATTTCCCTTATCTCCGACTTCCTTATCAAACTGATGAAATTGCCCATCGGTTTCTTCGATAGTAAAATGATCGGTGATCTCATGCAGCGCATAGGCGACCATACCAGGATTGAGAACTTCCTTACGGTATCATCGCTGAACATCCTCTTCTCCGTGGTCACATTGTTTATTTTTAGTGTGGTGCTTGCCATCTACAGCTTAAAGATATTACTTGTATTCCTGATAGGAAGTGTCCTATATATCGCATGGGTATTACTGTTCATGAAAAAACGCCGTGAGGTTGATTACAAGCGCTTCGCGCAGATGGCCGATAACCAGAGTAACCTCATCCAGCTGATCACAGGCATGCAGGAGATCAAACTGAACAATTGTGAAAAGCAAAAACGCTGGGATTGGGAGAAGATACAGGCACGCTTGTTCAAGGTTAATATCAAGGGCCTGGCACTCAATCAATATCAACAGGCAGGTGCAGTTTTCTTCAATCAGACTAAAAATATTCTTATCATCTTCATTGCAGCTGATTCTGTCGTCAGGGGTGACATGACCCTTGGTATGATGATGGCTGTGCAATATATCATTGGCCAGCTCAATAGCCCTATCGATCAGATGATCACCTTCTTCCACTCTGCACAGGATGCCAAGATCAGCCTTGAAAGACTCGGTGAGATCCACCAGAAAGAGGACGAGGAAAAACCTGAAGAACCGAAGGTATCTTCCTTGCCTGCCAAAAAGACTATTGGAATCAGAAACCTTACATTCAGATATTCCGGCTCACATTCTGACCCTGTATTGAAAAACCTTAATTTCGAGATTCCGGAAAAGAAGATGACTGCTATCGTTGGCCCGAGTGGCAGCGGTAAAACTACCCTCGTAAAACTCTTGCTTGGATTTTACCTTCCTGAACATGGAGAGATCAAGGTAGGGGAATTAAACATCAGGAATATCAATGGCAGCTATTGGCGGCAGCAATGCGGGGCGGTGATGCAGGATGGATTTATATTTTCCGATACCATTGCCAAGAACATAGCTGTCAGCGATGAATACATCGACAAGGATAAACTCCTGCATGCCGTAAATGTAGCCAATATCCAGGAGTTCATTGAATCGCTGCCGCTTGCTTATAATACCAGGATCGGACAGGAGGGAACCGGGCTCAGCCAGGGACAGAAACAGCGTATCTTGATTGCAAGGGCTGTTTACAAGAACCCTGAATTCCTTTTCTTTGATGAAGCAACCAATGCACTGGATGCCAATAATGAAAAGGTGATCATGGAGAAATTGAATCAATTTTTCGAAGGAAAAACCGCAGTGGTGGTAGCTCACCGTCTGAGTACTGTTACCAATGCCGACCAGATCATCGTTCTGGATAAAGGCGAGGTAATTGAAAAGGGAACGCATGATGAACTTACGAAACTTAAAGGAGCATATTATAAACTGATCAAGAACCAGCTTGAACTGGGCAATTAGGCCTTAAATATTTTATGGCAAAGGAAACACGAAATAAAAACATTGAATTCCGCAGCGAGCCTGTACAGGAGATACTGGGCAGTGTCCCATCATGGATCATCCGTTGGGGAACAAGCCTGTTTTTTGCGATCATTATCCTCCTTTTGGTGGGAAGCTGGTTTTTCAGGTACCCCGAAGTTGTCCCCAACCTCGACATTGAAGTCGTTACAACTGAACCACCTGCTTATGTAAGGGCACGGTCAACAGGAAAGATCGAGGATTTCTTTATCACCGACAAGCAATTTGTCTCCAGGGGCGACAGCATAGCTGTAATTGAAAACCCGGCACATTTTCAGGATATGTTCCAGTTAAGGAGTGAATTACGCCTGTTCAGGTCCCTGCTGGATGAGAATAAGCCGGGAGCGATCACCGGTTTCAATTTCAGGAACAATATGCAGCTGGGTGATGTTCAGGACGAATATGCAGATTTTCTCAAAGATTTCCTCGACTTAAAGTATTTTACCGAGCTAAACTATTATAGCAGGAAGATAGAGACCATTGAGCAACAGATCACTGATTATAACCTGTACTATGAATACATGTACACACAGAAGCAGACCCTCGAAGAAGATCTTGAATTAGAGAACAGAGATTATGAACGATGGGAAACACTTTATGACAGCAGCGCTATTTCCCAATCTGAATTGGATAATTCGAAAAGTGATCTGCTGCAAAAACAACATTCGTTTGAAGGGGCCCGTACCAATCTTGCAAACACACAGATCAAGATTGATGAGCTTCGTGGGGAGGTGCTCGACCTGCAATTGCAATATGAGCAGGAAAAGAACGACATGCAACTCTCCATTCATAAGTCATTCAACAACCTGAACGGTGCCATTAACCGATGGGCTCAGGATTACCTTATTGTAGCCCCAATAGATGGCAGTGCCACCTTTAATAAATTCTGGACCATGAATCAGAACATCACCGAAGGTGAAAAGATCATCAGCATTGTTCCGGTCGATTCGTCAAATATCATCGGGAAGTTGACTATGCCGGTATATCGCTCCGGTAAGGTGAAGGTAGGGCAAAAGGTGAACATCCGCTTTGAAAACTATCCCTATATGGAATTCGGGGTGGTTACCGGCTATGTTGAGAAGATCTCCATAGTACCGGTTGATAATACTTATGCTGTGGATGTTTCTTTCCCTGATGGCTTGAAAACCAATTACCAGGTCGAACTGCCTTTTACGCAAAGGATGCGTGGTAATGCTGAGATCATTACACAGGATACCCGTTTGTTAACACGCATAATCCGCCCGCTGCGCTCCCTGATCCAGAACCGTTCCATGCGAACAATTGAGGATTATAATTAAGCCCGCATCATGCAGGAACTGAATTTGCCTCCATATAAATTCCGTCTGAAGAAGGAAGATGGGCAGTTGCGCATCTTTGATGAGGTCAGGAAAAAGTATGTTGTCCTCACACCTGAAGAATGGGTGCGGCAGCACTTCATTATGTATCTTGTTGAGCATAAAAAGGTTCCTCTCGGATTGATTGTCCTTGAAAAGAAGTTGATCATGAATAGGATGAGCCGGAGGCCGGATATCCTGGTTCATGACAAGCAGGGTGAAGCAGTAATGATTGTCGAATGTAAGGCATCTGAAATAAAGATCACACAGGATACCTTTGATCAGCTTGCAAGATATAATTCAGTATTGAAGGTGCCGTATCTGGTCGTTACCAATGGTATGCAACATTATTGCTGCCGGATGGATTACCAGGGCAACACCTACCGCTTTCTGGAAGATATTCCGGAATACAAAGAGATGATCGCCTGAAAGTGTGCTAAATTTCTTCAATCAGATCCAGGAAATTCTTATAAGGGATGGCAGGCAGGCTTTCAGCTTGCAAAGCTCCGTTGGCACGACTGATCATGGAAACCTTAGCAGCGTTTTCAACATCCGGGGCTTCGTATATATCCAGAAAGTCATACTGTCCGAGCAAGGCATAATGGGCCAGAAACTTAACTTCAGGGCACTTTTTCTTGACCAATTCCAGCCAACTTTCGCCGATTGCAGAACGGTCTTTCATGCGTTGCGTTAATTCTGGCGCTAATTTTGTAAGTAAAATGAATGTTTGCATGGTGAGGCGTTTTTTGTTTAACTGCTTAAGATACTAAAAACAGGAGAGAAAGTCAATACCGGCCATAAAATTGTACTGCAACAAATTTTCGTTAAATAATTAAATCTAAAAACACGTGGTTTAAAAAAAGTTTTAACTTTGCGTGTATTCAAAAACC
>JAGLYE010000199.1 GCA_023132505.1 Bacteroidales bacterium
TCAAACCTGAATGCTGCAAGCATACAACAGTTCCAGCAGGCACAGGAAGGGCTTACCAGTGCGCTTTCAAAATTGCTTGTTGTGGTGGAAAAATATCCCGACCTCAAGGCAAATCAGAATTATATGGACCTTCAGCGGCAGCTGGAAGGGACAGAGAACCGTATCAGCAATGCAAGGCGTAAATTCAATGAAGCCACAAGGGATTATAACACATACATCAGGAAATTCTTCCCGCGAATGCTGGCTTCATGGTTTGAGTTTGAATCCAAGGTTTACTTTGAAGCTAAAGAAGGTGCCGAAGAGGTGCCGGATGTTGGTGATTACCTGAACGAATAAATACTACAGCAAATGTCAAAATCAGCAAAGGATTTTTTCACGCGTGAACAGCGTGACGATATCAAACAAGCCATTATGAATGCCGAGCTCGACACCTCCGGTGAGATCAGGGTACACATCGACTCCAAATGCAAGGGAGAGGTGATGGACATGGCCTTAGAAGTATTCAAAAAGCTTAAGATCCACGAAACAGAGCTACGGAATGGAGTACTCTTTTACCTGGCGGTGAAAAACCGCAAATTTGCCATCATTGGCGATGAAGGCATAAACGAAGTAGTCCCGGATGATTTCTGGGAAGTGCTCAAAATGAATATGCTGGATGCCTTTCGGGATGGCAATTTTACCGACGGTCTTGTCGACGGGATCACTCAAGCAGGTAGTTACCTGAAAAAACATTTCCCTTACCAGACCGATGATGTAAACGAACTTTCAGATGAAATTTCCTTCGGGAGTAAATAAGTAATGATATGAAAATGAAACTCCCACTTATAAGAAGCCATCCGGCCATATTGAAATCCCTGATCGCTGCATTCATCCTGTTCGGAATATCATCCATACAGGCACAAGACATCCCCGACAGGCCAACTCCCCCACGCCTGGTAGTTGATTATGCAGGCATCCTTTCCGATGCTGAACGCAATGCACTCGAAAATAAACTGGTCCGGTTCAATGATACTACATCAAACCAGATCTTGCTCGTGCTCATACCTGAGCTCTATGACTATAGTATCTCAGATCTTGCCGATAGAATAGGCGAAAAATGGGGTGTTGGCCAGGCAGACCTTGATAACGGTATTGTTGTGGTTGTTAAACCAAAGATCGGCAATAACCAGGGGCTTGCATGGATTTCGGTTGGATATGGACTGGATGGAGTCATCCCTGATATCACTGCGGGTCATATCGTAGACTATGAGATGATCCCATATTTTAAGCAGAATAATTACTATGGCGGGCTTGATGCTGCAACGACAGTATTGATGGAGCTGGCAGCCGGAGAATATACATCCGACGAATATTCTAAAGACAAAGTAGGAGGATTTTGGGCGTTTGTTCCCATCCTGTTTTTCATTATCATTTTCGTACTTTTCAGCAGGCTTTCACGCCGTTCACGTACCATTGGCAGCAGACCAATGTCGCCGTGGACCGCTTTATGGCTTGGTGGTATGATGGGCAGTGGCGGAGGCAGCGGCGGTTCTTCCGGTGGTGGTGGCTTTGGCGGCTTCGGTGGCGGTGGCTTCGGCGGTGGCGGTGCCGGTGGGAGCTGGTAGTCAGGAGAGAGAGGGAGAGAAATGGTGACTCTGAGACTCTGAGACACAGAAGCGACAGAGCAGAAAGCTGTCATGGAAGTTGCTATTATAACTAGCGGAATGTATTGCGGAGGCCGTGACTACAGATTATTCAGGAGTCAGGTATTTTTTCAACAAGATTTTAACAATTAAGTATCTGATTGCTTAATTTTTCTATTTTTGGGTAACCAAAAACCTAGTTTTGAAGAAGAACGTCTTTGCCAGGATCTTTAACTTCTACTACGACGGCTTCAGGAACCTCAGCCCGGTCGGCAAAAGCTTGTGGATCATCATCCTGATCAAGCTGTTCATCATATTTGCCATTCTCAAACTGTTTTTCTTCCCAAATTTTCTGAATACAAACTTCGACTCCGATGAGGAACGAAGTGATCATGTTATTGAACAACTAACTAAACCCAATTAACACTATGGAAATTGATTATGCATTGGTCGACTGGTCGCGATTGCAATTCGCAGTGACAGCCATGTATCACTGGATATTTGTACCGCTGACCCTTGGCCTGGCTTTCATTATTGCTATAATGGAGTCGATTTATGTTAGAACAGGAGATCCTGAGTGGAAGAGGATCACCAAATTCTGGATGACTTTATTTGGGATCAACTTCGCTATTGGCGTAGCCACCGGGATCATCCTGGAATTCGAGTTCGGAACGAACTGGTCGAACTACTCCTGGTTTGTGGGTGATATCTTTGGTGCCCCGCTGGCAATTGAAGGGATCATGGCCTTCTTCATGGAGTCCACATTTATCGCTATCATGTTCTTTGGCTGGAACAAGGTCGGGAAGAAGTTCCACCTTGCATCTACCTGGCTGGTCGCCATTGGCGCCAGCCTCTCAGCACTGTGGATCCTTGTAGCCAATGCATGGATGCAATATCCTGTCGGGATGAGGTTCAACCCTGTAACAGCACGTAATGAGATGATGGACTTCTGGGAAATACTCTTCTCCCCTGTTGCAGTGAACAAATTCCTGCACACGATCACATCAGGCTACGTACTGGCTGCGATCTTTGTGATCGGCATCAGTGCCTGGTACCTGCTGAAGAAACGGCATACTCTCTTTGCCAAGCGCAGTATTGTCGTTGCCGCTGTATTCGGCCTCATCATGTCACTCATGAACATTCATGCAGGAGATGAATCTGCACGTCAGATCGCCGATAAGCAGCCCATGAAATTTGCCGCTATGGAAGGCTTGTACGACGGACAAAAAAATGCCCCGCTGATTGCTATCGGTGTTTTGAAAAAGGTCAATCCCGACAAGGAGAATATCAATGAACATGAATTCGCCTTCTCCATCGAGATACCGAATTTGCTTTCTTATATGGCTTTCATGGAGGCTGACGCATATGTGCCGGGAATCAAAAACCTGATCCACGGATATACCGATAATAATGGAAAGCTTAAGCTGTCCTATCCGGAGCGCATGGAAAGGGGCAGGATAGCTATCACAACTTTGCATGATTACAAAGAGGCAAAGAATAATGCACAAAGCAGCAAAGACAATGAGATGGTGAAAATGTCTTATATGGAAAAAGCCGATTCGCTGGAAGCATTATTCTCAAACCAGGAATGGGTTGATAATTATTTTGCATATTTTGGATATGGCTACTATGATGATCCGAAAGACCTTATCCCCAGCATACCAATTTCTTTTTATTCATTCCACGTCATGGTGATCCTGGCAGGGTATTTCTTACTCATATTCGTTCTTGCCCTGATTAACGTTCTCAACGGTAAACTTGAAAGAAGGAAATGGATATTATGGGCTGCTATTCTTGGAATTCCATTGGTGTATATAGCACAACAGGCCGGATGGGTGCTTACAGAGGTGGGACGTCAGCCATGGGTAATTCAGGACCTGATGCCTACTGTGGCCGCTGTAACAAAAAACAGTGTTGGCAATGTTCAGATCACTTTCTGGCTTTTCGTTGCCACATTTACCATCCTGCTTATTGCAGAACTGAAGATCATGTTAACGCAAATTAAAAAAGGACCTAAAGAAGGAGGACAATAAGATGTTTGAAACACTATCACTTTTAGCATTACAGCAGTACTGGTGGATCATTATTTCCGTCCTCGCTGCCTTTCTGGTTTTCCTGATGTTTGTTCAGGGCGGCCAAACC
>JAGLYE010000002.1 GCA_023132505.1 Bacteroidales bacterium
TTCATCGAGATACCTGATCCCACCCCTGGTCATTTTCAGGATACGGGGGTCGTCCTTGTCGAGTATGCCCAATTGCGACATCTTTCCCATCCCACTGATAATATACTGTGTAATATACCTGTTGTCCTGCCCTCCTGCAAACCATGGCCATCCACCATTACCCAACTGATTTTGCTGCAACTTATTCAAGGCTGTCGAAAGCTCGTTATCCATCTTGTTCAGATCAAAGAGCAGAGCAATCCTTTTCTTCCTTTCCGATTCATTTTTGGCTTGCATTACCCATGGGGTTTCTTCCAATAAAGCATTTTTCAGGTCCTGGTTTTTTTCAAGGTTTGAAAGCAAGGCCTCCGGGCTTGTAGTCATCCAGCTTTCAAAAACTGTTTTGATCCCCGGATGCTTGTTTACGATATGTGTTGCAAAGCCATTGGCGTAAACACGGTTGAATATCTGCTCCGAGCACTCATATGGATATTCCATCAGATAAGGCAGGGCCTGCACGGCATACCATGCCGGGTTGGAAGTAAATTCCAGTGTATAACTGTAGTTGCTAAGTGTGTTGCTTTCTGATTGCCCTTTTGAAAATTTTTCAAAGACAAAGGTCTTGCTTTCATTCCCATTAACAGGCAATGGAAGTGATTCAGTTACCAGCATCCTGTTCTTCAGCACAGGGATCACCATTTCTTCTCCATCGCTGAAATCTCCTGCACTGGCTATGACACGGTACAATACCGGTCCGATATTTTCAGGAACCTTTAGTTCCCATGAAACAGAGCTACTGTTTCCTTTTTTAGCTGAGAAGCTGACTTCAATTTCTTTATTTTCAAAGAGGTAGTCAAGCGGTTCCATGCTGATGGCATCAAAGAGCTCGAGGCTGGCCTCACCGCGGAGGTCCTTTTCTGACATATTTACAACCTTGGCACTGAACCAGATCTTATCACCCTCCCTGAAGAAGCGTGGTTGATTAGGGATGATCATCAGATCTTTTTGTGTGAGTAATTCTTTTGTTATGATACCTGATCTGAGGTCCTGAGTGTAGGCCATCCCCATCATTTTCCAGCGTGTTAGCGCTTCAGGCATTGTGAAGCTGATGATCACATCGCCATCGGCATTGGTCTTCAGGTCAGGGAAAAAGAATGCTGTTTCCTGCAGGTTCTTTCTCACGGGAACCTCATCAGGTGTTTTATCGCCCTGCGAAGTAGGAGGTGGCGTAGTTGCCTCGTCTTTATCAATTGTGACTATTTGCGTTTCCTCTACGGCTGATGCTTCAGCAAATTCACCATCCATAGCTTGCATTACCCCACCGAAGCTTTTACCCCTTGTCAAAACATAATTAAAGCCCTGTGTGTAAATGTTTTTCCAATTCAGGAGGTCATAAGTCCTTAGCGGGGGATATTCATAAGGCTCGTATTCCTGGTATGTTATGCCGGAATTCTCAACGAAAGCATTTTGCGCATCCCAGTAATTATGGTAATAATTGAAGTTGAATATATTAAAATGCCAATTATGTGGCTTGAAGGCATCCAGCGAAGCATCGTACATGCTTGCCAGCATTTCTGCTGCAAGCTTTTCCCCCTTGTGGGATCTGATCCGGATATTCCATTGTTCTTCCTGGCCGGGGAGCAGCTTATCGCGAAAGCTTTCAAAGGTGATATCCAGCTTCTTATTACTGTAAGGCACATCAATATTGACGGCATATTCATAGCTTTGGTTGTGGCTGACAAAAACAATATTAAGGCCCAACCCCCCACGGTCTTCTTCCCGGATGGGGATCTCGAGAAGCTTTTGTTCATCACTGAATTTGAGCCACTCATGCTTAAGCTGCCCGTGTTTGCCGCCTATTTCATAAAGGACCTTTACATTTTTATATGATGTTCCTATTAGAAAAGATGCCTTTTCTCCGGGTTCTCCACTTGATTTCAAAGGGACAAACCAGCTTGCAAGCTGAAGTGGAAGCTTTTCTGTATTAGGTGAAAACAGTGTAAAAAACCGGCATATACTTACTGTTTCCCCGAAAACATCCTCGGCTTTCATTTCTACTTTATATACGCCGGTTTTCCAGTTGGAAAAATCATCGGGTTTCAGGCTTGACTCATTTTCTGTATTTATGGTCTTCTTATAAACGGTTTCGAGTTCATTCCAGCCGGATCTGTCATTTTCATCTTTATAAACTTTGCCGGGGAACCACTCCATGAATTCTTCTTTAGCGAGAAGGAATACATCAGGCTCAGGCCATTTTCTATCGTGAAGGACCCTGTCGGGCGTTTGTAGCCGGGTTATTCTTACATCTACCTCTGCTGCTTCTTCCTCACCGTTCAGGTTAGTGGTTTTCAGGGTAAAACTTTCGACTTCTTCCCTGTTTACCTGATCCGTGAGTTCGAGATCAATAAGCAGTGATTTTTCTCCAACGGATACCATTTTCTGTCCTGAATGTGTTTCTCCGCTTATGTCGGCAATATCAACATAAACTGTATAATTAAAAACCGGGGAATATTTTATGGGTTGGCTGCGGTCGGGAATAGCGATAAAATCAACCTGAAAAGAACCATCCTGGTCTGTTTCTGTTTCCCCGAAAGCGATTTCTGCTTGTGGTGTTTGAGGATAATAGCCTCTCCAGAAATATTGGAAAGGATAATATGTATTTCGTACAACCCTGTATTTTACTTGTGCATGGTCGATGGGATTTCCGGCGTATGCCATGGCTTTACCGGTCACCGTAAGCTTGCTGTCAAGTTTATAACTGCCTTTAACAGGATCGAATACAACTTCAAATTTTGGCCTTTTATATTCCTCAACAGCGACTACCGCACTACCTGATTCATTTTGTATGCGCATATTCCCGGTCAGCATGCCAACCGGGGCCGTGAACGAACCATTGAAGGATCCAAATTCATTGGTTTGTAATTGAAGCTCGGACACCTTCTGGTGATTGACATCAAAGAATTGCACCGTGCTGTGTTTACCCTTCATGATCTCATATTTCTCTCCGGTCTGCTCCAGCAGGATCCCTTTGAAATAAATGGTTTGTCCGGGACGATAAATGGAACGGTCGGTAAAGAAATGAGTTTTTTTAACCGGTCTTTCAAGATTATTATGTGGTCGTGAAATGTAAAAGAAGTTTGGAGAGGTAAAACGATCAATATCGGTCATAAAATCAAGGACCATCCTGTTAGAATGCCCTTCTACAGCCGGGATCATAAATACCCCATTCTTATCGCTTGTATAGTTGCCTGCCTCAATAAGTTGATATTCCCTGGTATTGCTTTCATAATACTCCTTATATATCCTGACTTTTACATCAGGTATCGAGTTGCCGTTATATCTTTCAAGGATGTAAAACATCAGGTCTCCGTTTTCCTTTTCATTGCTGATATAACTGATATTTGTTACCCAGAAATTGTTGATGCATATCACTCCTTCGCTTTTATCAAAAGCGGGATTATCAGAGATCAGTAAACCATAGTATCCTTCAGTAAGCGGAGGGATTGCGATTTCTGTCCTGTGTGTATGGTGGTCTGCCTCAGCTGGCAGATCAGCGGACCATTGCTTAACAGGCCTGATCTGCCTGTAGCTGTTTAGCTTATTGTCATTATTCCAGGTAAGACGGTCTTTTCTGTCTTCGGCAGGATCCAGAGGCACGACCCGCAGGTAAATACCAGAAACATTTTTAAATGATAGGGATGAGAGAATGGCTTTTCCGGGAATATTTGCATATTCGAGCTGGCCATCCAATGATTTTTCAAGAATATTTGTTAGCAAGACCTTACATAATGCTGCACCGTAGGAAGACGGGAACTCCTTGAGGGCATTTTTACAATATTCGACAGCAATGACCTTGTCACGTTTGTGTTCATCTGAGCTAAGGGGATCATATTTATTTCCCGTACGATTATAAAATTTGGCAATATTGTAATATACCTCAGTTACGGCTTCAGCACCCATGTATTTTGATTCCATCTGTTCGAGAGTATGTAACAGCAGTTTATCTTTTTCATCAAAGATGGCATGTTCATACACAAAATCCAGGCGGCTGAGGTCCAGGTCAACAAGGGCTTCCGGATTTTTGTCGTTCAGGTGAAAAGCGATCAGATCCTGATATAATTTCAGTGCCTGGAATTTCATGGAGAATGTTTCCTTTGCTTCCAATTTGAGCTTAATAAACGCATCGGCAATGTCGAGCATTTGCAAATCGTCGATCTCAAACCTTATGGCAGGCCGGCTGCTCATGAATTCATCATTGCGAAAGAAATCAAGAGCCTGCTGAGCCAGCAGGTCATACAGAGCAGGCCTGAAAATGTCAAGGGAATCACCTTCAGAGATAATGTCGGTATAATCTGATGCCGGTGTTTTTTGAAGTAGGCCTGGGCTTTCAAGAGATTTTTTTAATTCTTCAAAGATCTTTTCAGCAAACAGCTTCTGATCCCAGGTGGCCATATCTGTGAGCTCATACTCCACAATATTGGTACGTTGAAGGATCATGTGTCGGTTTGCATAATAATATCCCATATAAAGATCGGCAAGCAAGGAATGCAGGATCTGGGTGGAAGGAGCTGTGAAAAAAGGAAGCTCCTTTTGGATATTTGCAATCCCTTTTTGATAATATGCCTCTTCGAAGCGTGAACTCAAACGGATGCCATACTCAAGGGCTTTGATCATTTGAGGCTCACTTCTGTCTTTCTTTGCTTGCTCATAGATCTTATTGACAATACCGATGGCTGACCTGGGCTTAGCCTTTTTTTCATACCCATATACCTGCTGCCATAGTTTATCATAATCATATTGAGGTACCGCACCTTCAGCAACAGCAGTTTGTATTGAAACCCCGCCAAGTACGATTACAAGTCCCAACAGGAATAGTATGTTCATGTATTTCGCTTTCATAATGATCATATTAGGTTAATGCTTTTTATATCAGATGCCGAAAAGGGACATATTCCATAAACAAATTTAACAATAAGGATGCATATGTGTTCAGCCTTTATTTCAAACGAATCGTAAAGCTTATTTATGTGTTGCAGAAAAAGCAGTTAGCGGGGCCAGCATCAATCAAGTTTGGCCTCCATCGGATATTTTAATCCCCGGATTTTTACCAGTTCTATTTTGACAGAGCCAACAATAACCGTTGATTTGCCAAGAATAGGTGCTTTGTTTTTATCGTCAGTGACCCAAAGCGTCATGGGATAGGGTTCCTGAAAGATTTCTCCCTGGGCAACCATTGGCTTAAACTTCAGGCAACGAAATTTCCCCAGCTTTGTCTCAACGATCTCTTTGCCCAGATAGATGATCTTACTCACATAAGCTGAATCATCCAAATAAAAGTCAAGCAAGTATTCTTGCCCGGATTCAATATCGGTGAAATCAATGGTTCGCATATAATAAAATGCTGAAACAATATCTTTTATATTTGGTGGGATGGGTTTTTCGGCCCGCCGGCTTTTGGCAATATGGTTTTCTTGGTCAAAATCAACCTCATCCTCATAAATGAAGGATCCTTCATGGGTACGGCGTATGAAATGATAGGGTACAATAGTTTCCTCGTCGGCAAAGGACTCAAAGCGGTCATTTACTTTAAAGAACCAATTAAAAAATCCTACCGATTTCCCGATAACTTCAAAATGAAAAGTATTTCTGCCATTGAATTGCCTGACATCGTCCTTGATGCTGATAATGCCGTTGCCGGCTGAGATGCCGGAGGTAAACCAGGAGTCGTAGTAAACACGGTATTTACCGGTTTCACCCCTCTGGAAGGGTATTTCATCAACATAGGGTATGGTGTCCTGTGCCATCAGCCCTGTCGGAACCAGCATAAGTAAGAAACATATATAAGCAATTGCTTTTTTCATCATCTTATCTGTTTAGTACCGGTATTTCAAAAAAACATTCACAAAAACGTTATCCATGTTAAAAAAATTTAAACCACAACATTGATGATCCGTTTCGGGACCACGATAATTTTCTTTGGCGGCTTGCCTTCCAGCCATCTTTGTGCTTCTTCAGCCTCCAGAACAGCTTTTTCGATATCTTCCTTGCTCATATCGAGTGGGAACTCCAATTTGAACCTTAATTTCCCGTTAAAAGAAACCGGGTAGAGATAAGTATCTTCAATCATGTAGTTCTCATTCCATTCGGGGTATTCTTCACAGCTCAGGCTTTGATCATATCCGAGCTTCAGCCAGAGTTCTTCTGCGATATGCGGGGCATAAGGAGAAATGAGCACAGCCAGGGGTTCAAGAATCCCTCTTTTCCTGCATTTAAGATCTGCAAGTTCATTTACACATATCATAAAAGTACTCACTGCGGTATTAAAGGAAAACCTTTCGATATCCTCTCTCACCTTTTTGATGGTACGGTGCAGGATTTTAAGCTCAGCTGCGTTTGGTCCTTCGTCGCTTACAGTAAAATTTTCATCCTGATCATGATACAGGCGCCAAAGTTTCCTGATAAAACGGAAAACGCCTTCAATCCCCTTGGTATCCCAGGGTTTATGGTGCTCAAGGGGACCCAGGAACATTTCGTAAAGCCGCAATGTGTCGGCCCCGTATTTTACTATCAGCTCATCGGGGTTTTGGACATTGTGCTTGGATTTCGACATCTTCTCGATCTCCCAGCCGCAGACATATTTTCCGTCTTCGAGAATGAATTCGGCATCATTGAATTCTGAACGCCAGTTTTTAAAGGCTTCAAGGTCCAGAATGTCATTATCAACCATGCTGATATCAACATGGATAGGATAGGTTTCATATTCCTCAATGAGGTTCTTTGAAACAAAAGTGTTGCTTCCCTTCAGCCTGTAAACAAAGCTTGATCTCCCCTGTATCTTGCCCTGGTTTATAAGTTTCTTAAAAGGTTCAGCCTTGCAGGCAAGACCAATATCAAAGAGAAACATGGACCAGAATCGTGCATAGATCAGGTGTCCGCTGGCATGTTCATCTCCACCGATATACAGGTCGACATCCTGCCAGTATTCATTGGCCTCTTTCGAAAAATATTCTTTGTCGTTTTCAGGGTCCATGTAGCGGTAATAGTAGCCGCTTGAGCCGGCAAACCCGGGCATTGTATTTGTTTCGAGTGGATAGCCGTCCTTGTTGACCCAGTTTTTGGCACGTGCCAGGGGCGGTTCGCCTGTCTCCGTGGGCAGGTATTTATCAACTTCGGGAAGCTTGAGCGGAAGCTCAGCCTCGTCGAGTGCATATGGCATACCATCTTTATAATATATCGGGAATGGCTCCCCCCAGTAGCGCTGGCGGCTGAATATTGCATCGCGGAGACGGTAATTTATCATTCCATAGCCAACACCATCTTTCTTCAGCTTATCAATAACAGCTTTTATTCCGTTTTTTACCTCCATGCCTGTGATAAATCCTGAGTTGATCATTACTCCATCCTTGGCATCATATGAATCTTCCCAGTCTTTAGGATCACTGGCTTCCTCACCGACTTGATTTACAACCTGAATGATTGGGATATCAAAATGTTTTGCAAAAGCAAAGTCCCTGCTGTCATGGGCGGGTACGGCCATGATGGCACCGGTTCCGTACCCCATCAACACATAATCGGCCACCCATATCGGGATCTTTTCACCATTCAGGGGATTGAGCCCGTAAGCCCCTGTGAACACCCCGGAGATTTTTTTAACTTCAGAGGAGCGTTCCCTTTCGGAGCGGTTTTTGGCCATTTTTACATATTCCATTACCTCATCACGCCTTTCCCCGGCTGTGATCTCTTCCACCCATTCGTGTTCGGGTGCAAGAACCATGAAGGTGGCACCCCAAAGTGTATCGGGGCGGGTGGTGAAAACATTCAGCACTTTATCATGTCCTTCAATATTGAAATTTACTGAAGCACCTTCTGACCGGCCGATCCAGTTTTTCTGTATTTCGATCAGTGATTCGGTCCATTCTATTTTTTCCAGGCCATTGAGCAGTCGCAGGGCATAAGCAGTGATGCGCAATGACCATTGTTTCATCAGTTTTCTTTCTGCCGGGTGGCCTCCTCTTTCCGATAAGCCATCCTTGACCTCATCATTAGCGAGTACAGTACCCAGTTCCGGGCACCAGTTCACCCAGGTATTGGCAAGGTATGCCAGCCTGTAATACATCAGCACTTCCTGCTGCTGCTTTTCATTCATGGTGTTCCACTGCTCTGCCGTAACCTCTTCACAAGCAGTGCATGCTGCATCAATGCCTGCATTGCCATCGCGTTTCAGGATAGCAATGAGTTCTTCTATAGGTTCTGCTTTTGCAGTTTTATTATTATACCAATGCCCGAAAAACTGGATGAATGTCCATTGTGTCCATTTATAATAATGAGGATCGCAGGTTCTTACTTCGCGGTTCCAGTCATAAGAAAAGCCTATCCTGTCAAGTTGTTCTCTGTATCGGTCAATATTTTTGTAGGTAGTTAACTGTGGGTGCGTTCCTGTTTGAATGGCATATTGTTCAGCAGGGAGCCCGTATGCGTCATACCCCATGGGATGCAGCACATTGTAGCCCCTGTGGCGCATATATCTTGCGTAAATATCGGATGCAATATATCCAAGCGGATGGCCAACATGCAGGCCTGCCCCGGAAGGATATGGAAACATGTCGAGGACGTAATATTTGGGCTTTGAGGATTGATTTGAAGCAGCAAATGTATTATGCTCCTGCCAGTAATCCTGCCATTTTTTTTCAACTTCTTTAAAATTATACTCCATCAGTAATAGCTCCTAATAAAATCTATGCTTGTTCCAATCAGCCACTCGAATATGATACCGGCTACAGCATGCGAAATTAGAAAAAAGATGCTTATAAGGCGGGCTTACAATAAATAATCACTATCAGCTTTATAATGTTAAGCTAATAATTACCCTAAAAAACATAACTTTGCAATAGGTCAAACCCTAGTATTGATTATAATAAATACCGCAATGAGCAAAAGAGATGAACGGTACCAGCGGCGAAAGTTGCAGTCTTCCAGGGCCACCGCCCTGATCAGCATTACCCTTGTCCTGTTAATGGTGGGTTTCCTTGGTCTGATCGTTTTGCATGCTCAGAAATTATCGGAGTATGTCAGGGAAAACATTGGGTTTTCGATTATAATGAAAGAAAATGTAAGGGAAGCCGGTATTGTTCAATTGCAAAAAACCATGGATGCTTCCAGGTTTGTTAAATCCACAGAATATATCACTCCTGAACAGGCAGCAGAAGAATTACAGGAGGAACTTGGGGAGGATTTTATCAGCTTTCTGGGCTATAACCCCCTGCTTCCTTCCATTGAACTTAAGCTGAAAGCTGAATATACCAACATCGACAGTCTGGAGATGATTGAAAATGAATTGCTGGCAAATACTAATGTGAAGGAAATTTATTATCAGAAGGACCTTGTGCATCTTATCAACAAAAATATACGCAGGATAAGCCTGGTCGTTCTTGGCTTTAGTGTATTATTGCTTGTTATTGCCATAGCACTGATCAACAATACCATTCGTTTGTCAGTTTATTCAAAACGTTTTTTGATTAAAACAATGCAACTTGTGGGGGCTACAGGAGGATTTATTCGCAGGCCATTTTTGTGGTATGGAGTAATGCAGGGTTTATATGCGGCCTTTATTGCCATTATTTTTCTCGGACTGCTCCTATATTTTTCACGAGAAGAATTGCCGGAACTGGTAAACCTGCAGGATCTGGGGCTCATACTTAGCCTTTTTGGCCTGGTGTTACTGACAGGGATAGTATTAACATATCTTTCCACCTGGTTTGCAGTGAAGAAATACCTGCGTGCCAAGGTAGATAGGCTGTATTATTAAAATTTGTTAATCCGCAGGCAAAAGAAGCTTTTTTAACTTACTTTTGAGAAATAACTTTACATCATATGGCTACCCATAAAAAGCAAGCATCGAAAAATATAAAACCGGTCAGGGGAAAACCGGCTATTGACAATAAATTCATAAAACCGAAAATTGCTGGTGATTCAAATGTTGCCTTTGCATTCGGAAAGGAGAATTATCAACTGCTTGTTCTTGGACTGATTGTGATCATTGTGGGATTTTTATTAATGATCGGCGGTGGTTCTGATGATCCGAATGTATTCAGCGAAGACATTTTCAGTTTTCGCCGGATGACCCTTGCACCCATTCTTATTTTGGCAGGATATATCATCGAGATTTTTGCCATCATGAAAAAACCAAAAGACTGAACCATTTCCCTTTAATTCATGAGCTGGATTGAAGCATTGATACTTGGAATTGTCCAGGGTCTGACAGAGTTCTTACCTGTCAGCAGCAGCGGCCATCTTGAGCTGGGTAAAGCCATCCTTGGTGTTAATGCTGAAAAAAGCCTTGTTTTTACCGTTGTGGTACATGGTGCAACCGTGCTAAGCACCATCGTTGTATTCTATAAAGATATATTGAGGTTGATAAAGGGTCTTTTGGAATTCCGTTGGAATGAAGAAACTTCTTATGTAGCCAGGATCTTTCTTTCCATGATCCCTGTAATTATCCTTGGGATATTTTTCAAGAAGGAGATAGAAAGCTTTTTCACAGGAAATGTACTTCTTGTCGGGTCTATGCTGATCATAACTTCATTTTTGTTAATGTCGACATACCTGGTCAGTCACAATGAACGAAAGATAGGGTTTTTAGATTCCTTGCTTATCGGTTTTGCACAGGCTTTTGCTGTTTTGCCCGGTATTTCCCGATCCGGTGCTACCATCTCAACGGGTTTATTACAGGGAAATAAAAAGGCAAACATCGCCCGTTTTTCCTTTCTGATGGTACTTATCCCGATCATTGGGGCAAACTTTAAAGACTTTATGGATGGGGGCATGACAGAAGAGGGCGGAGTGGGTATCATTCCCCTTGTTGTTGGCTTCCTGACGGCTTTTATTTCCGGCCTCCTGGCATGTAAGTGGATGATTGGCATTGTTAAAAAGGGAAAACTTTTTTATTTTGCGATCTATTGCTTTATCATTGGTACTATTGCTATTGTTTATTCTGTGGCTTTCTAAAAGATAAATATTGCTTTCTTCACGAACATATGATTTTCCCGGCGGGGAAGTGTTGCTGATCGATAAGCCGGCTGAGTGGACTTCCTTTGATGTGGTGAACAAGATAAGGTATATGCTGCGCCACCATTTGGGCATCAAAAAGATAAAAGCAGGTCATGCCGGAACCCTTGATCCCCTGGCAACCGGACTTCTCATGGTTTGCGTTGGGAAAGCTACCAAGCGCATTAATGAGTTTACGGGACTTGACAAGGAATACACAGGGACATTTTACTTAGGGGCAACCACGCCCTCTTATGATATGGAAACAGAAGTGGACAAGGTGTATAATACTTCCCATATTACGCCGGACCAAATAAAAAATACCGCAAATCAGTTTATTGGCAACATAAAACAAATCCCTCCGGTTTTTTCTGCCATCAGGGTTGATGGTACGAGGGCATATAAATTGGCAAGGGCGAATGAGAGTGTCAGCATGCCTCCCCGGGAAGTCAGTATTCATGAATTTGAGATTACAAATGCTGCCATCCCGGAGACTTCATTCAGGGTGCTGTGCAGCAAGGGAACTTATGTGCGCTCCCTTGCCTACGATTTTGGAAAATCCTTAAAATCTGGTGCTTATATCAAATCTCTCCGGCGCACACGTATAGGAAATTATCGTATCGAGGAAGCAGTTAGCATCTCTGAACTGGAAGAGATCATCATCCGCCAACTTGATAAGTAATCTCATTATTGCAAATTTATTCAGGTAGTTATTTACCCAAATCTCTTGAAAGTGCTTAATTTATAGGGGATAGGTTTGACAAAACGGTCAATTTGTTATATCTTTGCAAACTCATTTCCAGATGAATAAATTAAACAGCAAAGAATGAAATTATCCCAATTCAGATTTCATTTACCTTCTGAACTTATTGCCAATCATCCCCTTGAGAACAGGGATGAAGGCAAGATGATTGTGTTGAACAGGAAGGGAAGGACTATAGAACACAAATCGTTCATCGATATACTTAATTATTTTGATGACGGAGATGTCTTTGTTATTAATAATACAAAGGTATTTCCGGCACGTCTTCATGGTACCAAAGAAAAAACAGGGGCGGCAATTGAAGTTTTTCTGCTTCGCGAGTTAAATCGCGAAACCAGACTTTGGGATGTCCTTGTTGATCCTGCCAGAAAGATCCGGATAGGAAACAAACTCTATTTTGGGGAAGATGAAGCCCTTGTAGCTGAAGTAATCGATAATACAACATCCCGCGGGAGGACCTTGCGTTTTCTTTTCGACGGACCCTATGAAGATTTCAAGAAAACCATTTATACTCTTGGTGAAACACCACTTCCGAAAATCCATATGCGTGAAGTGGAACCTGAGGATGAGGTTAGGTATCAGACTATTTATGCCAAGCATGAGGGAGCTGTTGCAGCGCCCACAGCCGGCCTTCACTTCAGTCGCGAACTGATGAAACGACTGGAGTTATTAGGGGTGTCTTTTGCTGAAATTACCCTGCATGCAGGCCTTGGCAATTTCCGTACTATCGAGGTTGAAGATCTTACGAAGCATAAAATGGATTCTGAAGAGGTGATCATTGATTCGAACAATTCCCTGCTGATTAACCAGGCTAAGGAGGGAAAATATAAAATATGTGCGGTTGGGACAACTTCTATGAAGGCATTGGAAGCAACAGTGTCGATTACAGGGAAAGTGAAACCTTTCGACGGATGGACAAACAAGTTTATTTTTCCGCCTTATGAATTTCATGTTGCTGATGCGATGATCACAAACCTCCACCTGCCACAATCTCCCATGATGATGATGGCGGCAGCTTATGCCGGGTATGATTTTCTTATTGAAGCATACAAAGAAGCTGTAGAAAAAAAATATAATTTCTTCACCTACGGAGATGCCATGCTGATCATTTGATCATACAGGCTGCATCATTACCATAAACTTTCTTGTATATTTGTTGGGTAACAGTTTTTGGTTACTGGCTACTGGTTGCTGGCTACTGGAATCAAGAATATAGGAGATATTTCTATGTCTGAAAAATATGTGATCATTACTGCCGGGGGAATGGGTAGCAGGATGGGATCAGAAAAACCCAAGCAATTCATGGAATTGGATGGCTTGCCGGTGATTATTCACAGCATCATGGCTTTTTACAGCTATTCCAGTTCTATCAGGTTCATATTGGTCTTACCCGGAAATAGCATGGATAAATGGAAAAAACTTAGTGAGAAGCATAGGCTTGAAGTTTCTTATGATGTTTGTAAGGGAGGAGAAACCAGGTTTCAGTCAGTAAAGAACGGATTAGGCCTGATTAATGCAGAGGGCCTTGTTGCTATCCATGATGCTGTTCGTCCATTGGTGTCCCCTACGCTGATAGATAATTGTTTCCGGCTTGCTTCCAGGAAAGGAAATGCGGTTCCGGTACTACCCCTGACCGACTCTGTCAGGGAGATCAGCGGCGAAGATTCCCGCCCCATTGACAGGGACAGATTCAGACTTGTACAAACCCCACAGGTTTTTGATGTTAGCTTGATCAAGAAGGCCTATGAGCAGGCTTACAGGGCTTCCTTTACGGATGATGCTACCGTACTTGAATCATTTGGTACTAAGATCTGTTTACTGGAAGGGGAGAAGAGAAATATTAAGATCACAAACCCGGATGATCTGATCATAGCCGGGGCATTTCTGAAAGCTTGACCTCAAAGGTCCCATGACCTGTGAGGTCTATTTTCTGTCTTTCCAGGTAAAAGACAGCAGGTTCCCAAGAATTCCCGTCAGGCTGATGAATATGATGTATAATAACTGAAAGGGAATATACCATACTATAAGATGTCTTTGGCCCGCAAAACCACTTACACTCCAGAGTATCGGGAAATCAATAATGACCTTAAGCAGGAAAATACTACCGAAAGTTATCGCCACCGTTTCTGAAAATGCTGCATAGGAAAGTGATATCAACAGGCAGAGGTTGAACAACAAAACCACCACAGCCGAGACGATCAAAAAGGGGTTGCTGTAAGCAGGGCTTTTGGCAACCCAACGGAATCTTTGATTCAGAAATTCCTTAATATTTCTGGCAGCAGTGGTATATACAATGGCATCCGGGTCGGAAATAAATCCGATTGATCCGGAAGGATACATCTTATTTATCTTTTCCATCATGAATATATCATCTCCTCCGGCGAGATGATCATTTCCCCTGAAACCTTCAACTTCCCTATACGCATCTTTCTCATAGCTAAGGTTTGCACCATTACACATTATCGGTTTTCCAATGCCTATAGCCCCAGCTCCGGAGGCCACCAGACTAAGAAGTTCTAGGGCCTGAAAAGAAGCCAGCCAGCCCCTGGGTCGGTGAATGGCCACCGGGCCGGCGATCATTTTATATCTATCGGCTTCGTAAGCCCTGCTGATGGCTTTTAACCAGTTTTTCTCAAGCGTGCAATCCGCATCCAGCGTTGTGATCAAGGATCCATGGGCCTGTTTAATCCCATGATCGATGGCAGCCTTCTTGCCATTTGATCCCGAAGGGAGATCAAGAACTCTTATCCCTGATTTCCGTTCATATTTTTTTATTGCTTCAAGTGTATTATCCGTAGAATGATCATTGATAAAAATAAACTCACGTAAGTCTTCCGGGTAGTGAAGGGATTGAAGGTTTTTAATCAATTCTTTTATATTTCCCTCTTCATTTCTAATAGGAACAACAATGCTGATAAATGTGGATTGAAGTTTATTAACAGTGGTTTTTTTCAATTTAAGCCAACCCAGGGTGAATAAAATGATAAGAATTGAATAAGCTGTTCCGGTGATGATGGATATAAGAATAATGACAAACTCAGCATTATTCATCGGCCGACCTCCTGAAAAATTTAAGGTTGAAAACAAAGATTGCCCCGATCAGGGCCGGAATGACCAGGTTTATGAGCCACAAACTTGTGGAGGCGGCAACGATACCTGTTACCATGGATGCGGGCATTTCAAAAGGACTGCCATAATAAACACCGATAATGAATAGAGAAACCGATCCCCTGATACCAAGTTCCGTTATTGCAATGGTAGGGATTATGGTGATGGTAAAAAATATCACACCGACTATGACCATCCCCTGGATAAAAGGCAGGTTTACCGAAAACACCCGGAGTAATAAATATAACTGAACAGAGAAAACAAAAAAGCGAAACATACTCAGCAGGATGATGTGCAGCAGCTCACGCTGGGTATAAGCAGAGAGAACATGAATATAGGAAGTGAATTTTTCCAGGATCTTGCCTTTGAGTTTGCTGGCCAGGGAACTAAGAAGGGAAATGTTCAGGAATAACATAATAAACAAGATGTCTAAGCCAAGTATGAGAATACCTCCGCCCCACAGAAAATACTCATATAAATGTGCCGGTATATTGAAGTATGGTAGCAGGGTATAATGGTGTCCCATAAACATCATATAAATGCAGGACGTCCCCGCCAGGAATGTGATCAACAACTGGCTCATACTCCCAAGTATAGTGATGAAAACTCCTTCGATGCGATTTGCCCTTTCCAGGATAAACACCCTGCCGAAATAATCCCCGACCCTGTTTGGCGTAAAGGAGCTGACAGCCACCCCGGTGAGCACTGCCTTCAGTGATTTGGTCCAGCTAAGCTTTTCAATTTTATTTATTAACAGCTTCCATTTGAAAGCCTCTGTTCCCCAATTCAGTGCCATGAGAAAGATCACAAGCAGGATCATATTAATGAACCTGGCATTGCTGAAACTGCCAAGAAATGCCTGGTAAACAGCTTCAATATCCCGCTTGTAAAATACCTGGTGATAAATGAATCCGTAAGTAGCGATGATAATCAGCAACCTGATCAGAAAATTGTATGTTTTGCGTACTTTTGTTTTCATCAGGTTTGCCCGAGATGCTAAGCTTTGAAAAATGATCGTATCATATTAGGGATTGATCCCGGCACCAATATTATGGGGTATGGGCTAATCCACCATAAAGGTAGTAAAATCGAATTGATTGCCATGGGGGTTCTTAAGCTTGGAAAACTACCGGATCATGGCTTAAAACTCAAAAAGATCTTTGAGCGTGTCAGTGCTATTATTTCAGAATACAAGCCGGATGAACTGGCTATTGAAGCGCCTTTTTTTGGGAAAAATGTGCAGTCGATGCTTAAACTTGGCAGAGCCCAGGGCGTGGCAATGGCAGCAGCTTTAAGTCTTGATGTGCCCATTTTTGAGTATTCGCCAAGAAAAATAAAGCAATCGATCACGGGAAGAGGAAATGCATCAAAGGAGCAGGTTGCTGCGATGCTGACAAACTTGCTTTTGATCCCAAATCCCCCCGAATATATGGATGCCACCGATGGACTTGCTGTGGCCGTATGTCATTATTTTCAGCGTAAGCCAAGCAGTGACGGGGAACATTACGGGAGCTGGAAAAGTTTTATTTCAAAAAATCCTGATAAGATCAAATAATCACAATCATACATCATGAGAAATTTTGTACCCTTATTGTTTGTGTCTGTGTTATTGTTTGCTTGCAGCCCTGTCAGGGAGAAGGCACCGCCCAATATCATTTTTATTATGTCGGATGATCATGCCTCAAAAGCCATCAGTGCTTATGACTCAAGCTTGATCAGGACCCCCAATATTGACCGTCTGGCCGAAAATGGTATCAGGTTCGACAACTGTTATTGTACCAATGCCATTTGTTCCCCCAGCAGGGCAGTGATCCTGACAGGAAAGTACAGTCATATGAATGGTGTTCTCGATAATTCTTTGTCATTTGACGGAAGTCAGCAAACACTCCCCAAGATCCTTCGGGATGCGGGTTATCAGACTGCCATGCTTGGTAAGTGGCACCTTAAAAGTGAACCCACTGGCTTTGATCACTGGTTTGTATTGCCCGGGCAGGGCGCATATTACCGGCCTGACTTTATCAGCCCGGAAGGGAGGGTATCTGTCGAAGGTTATGTTACCGATATTATTACGGATAAGGGAATTGAATTTCTTGAAAACCGGGATCAGGACAAACCGTTTTTTATGATGCTCCATCACAAGGCACCACACAGAAGCTGGCAGCCGGCCATCAGACATTTGGATATATACGAGAACAAGGCTTTCCCGGTTCCGGCAAATCTGCAGGATCAACATAAAGGGAAAAGTGCAGCTGCCAAGGAGCAGGAGATGAGCATTGCCAGGCATATGGCTCTGGACTATGATCTGAAGATGCCGGAGGAGCTGATCAACAAAAAGGGATCCGACAGGGAACTGTTCTTTGGCACAGACTGGAGCAATCCCCAAAACAAGATGACAGCTGATGAATTTGAACTTTGGAGATCATATTATACTGAACGGGCTGAGTCATATAATTTGTTGCCCAACGACAGTACTGCAATCGATGAATGGAAATACCGGAAATATATGGAGGATTATCTCTCGTGCATTTACACCATGGATGAAAACATAGGTCGTATCATCGATTATCTGGAAGAAAAAAGCCTGGCAGAAAACACCATTGTGATCTATACTTCCGACCAGGGATTTTTTCTGGGTGAACACGGCTGGTACGACAAACGGTTCATGTATAATGAAGCACACAGGATGCCCCTGCTTATATCTGTTCCCGGGCTTAAAGAGGGTGAAGACAGTCATATGATCACAAATGCAGATTTTGCCCCTACCATTCTTAGTATGGCCGGTATTGACCCGCCTGCCGATATGCAGGGAGAGTCTTTTCATGAGATTCTACAAGGTGGTGAACCCGGCCAGTGGCGGGAATCTGTGTATTACCATTATTTTGAATACCCTGCTGTTCATAGCGTGAAGCGCCATTATGGGGTGCGTACAAACAAGTATAAGCTGATACACTATTATTACGATATAGATGAATGGGAGCTGTTTGATTTGGAAGATGATCCGTATGAGATGAATAACCTTGCCGATAATCCCGATTTTACTCTTGTATTATCAGAAATGAAAACAGAATTGCACAGGCTTCGTGTGCATTATCAGGATACCATGCCTCAGGAATATCTGCCTGTAAGCCCGGAAGAGATATCACATCTGGCTAAAGGGCTTGACTATACCCTAAAATTTGCTCCCTCAGAAAGATATCCGGGAACCCCCGGCAGCCTTACAGATGGTATAGCCTACCCGGAGGGAGAAGCCTATTCATATGAAAAAGATGGATGGTGTGGATTTAGAGGTGACAATTTTATCTTTGAAATGGACCTTGGGGAGGTAACGAAAATCACAGAGGTTAGGGCCGGTTTTCTGCAACATCAGCAAAACTGGATCTTCCTGCCAATGAAAATTGAGTTTCTCACATCACTTGACGGACAGGAATATATGAATATTACACGTGAATTTTGCAGTGGCCTTGAAAAGAATGACAGGATAGAAAAGATCCAGGTTCGGACAGAATACACTGATCTGGAAGCCAGATATATCAAGGTGAAGGCGAAAAACACCCTCCTTCCCGACTGGCACAGTGGTGCAGGCAAGCCAGCATGGCTGTTTGTAGACGAGATCATTGTAATAAACTAAATTTGCAAAAAATCTAATAATGAATATAGCCGCGCTTGTATCCGGTGGTGTCGACAGTTCAGTCACCATACCCATCCTGAAGGAAATGGGTTATGAGCCTGTGATCTTTTACATTAAGATTGCTATGGAAGATGAGCCCGGCTATATGGATTGTCCGTCGGAGGAAGATATTGAGATCACAACATGGCTTGCCCGGAAATATGGCCTTAAGATGGAGATTGTGGATCTGCAGAAGGAATACTGGGATAGGGTAGTCAGCTATACCATTGATTCAGTAAAGAGGGGACTCACACCCAACCCCGATGTAATGTGCAACAGACTGATCAAGTTTGGCAGCTTCGAGGATAAATACGGCAAGGATTTCGATAAGATCGCTACAGGGCATTATGCTTCAGTGATAGAGAATGATAAAGGCTTTTTCCTGGGCACAGCGAAAGATACCATAAAGGATCAGACCTACTTTCTTGGCCAGATCACTTATGCACAATTGTCCAAAGCCATGTTTCCGATAAATAATTTATGGAAGAAGGAAGTAAGGAAACTTGCAGAAGAGATGAAGCTTCCCAGTGCTCATCGTCCCGACAGCCAGGGCATCTGTTTCCTCGGGAAGATTAATTATAATGATTTTATAAGAAAGTATGTCGGGGAGAAGCCCGGTGAGATCATTGAAATGGAAACAGGAAAAGTATGGGGCGAGCATAAGGGTTTGTGGTTTCATACTATCGGACAACGGAAAGGGCTTGGTTTAAGCCAGGGCCCGTGGTTCGTTGTTAAAAAGGATATTGAAAAGAACATTCTCTTTATTTCTAATGGCTATGACCCTGTAGCACAATACAGCGACATAATATTGCTGTCCGACTTTCAATTTATCAATCCTTTTCATCCGCTGGATTTCGGTACACCCCAAAAGGTTTGCTTTAAGATCAGGCATCAGCCCGAATTTTCAACAGGCATGCTTTCTGTTGAAGACGGGATGCATATTATCCGATCCAATGAAGCAGTTTCGGGAGTTGCTCCGGGGCAATTCGGGGTTGTTTATGATAATAATAAAGAGATCTGCCTGGGAAGTGGCGTGATCACCTTGTAATTAACTGAATATATTGAAATGATATGGAAAACTTTGAAATCTATAATCCGGTAAAGGCATATTTTGGTCGTGATGTTATTCAAAAACTATCAAAGGAAGTATCTGAACGGGGTAAAAAGGTGCTGCTTGTTTATGGAAAGGGATCCATCAAAAAGAACGGTATCTATGATGCAGCCATGGAACAACTGGATAAAGCGGGTGCTGAGGTTTACGAATACTCCGGGATAAAGCCGAATCCCATCATTGATGATGTAAGGGCTGCTGTTTCCCTTGGTAAAAGTAAGGAGGTCGATATGATCCTGGCTATTGGTGGTGGCAGTGTGATCGATTCTGCCAAGGTTACAGCAATCGGCATTGCCGGTGATGCTGATCCCTGGGAATATGTGAAAGGTAAGGAAACTCCGCATGGTGCTGTTCCCCTGATCGCCGTTTTAACCCTGGCTGCTACAGGAACGGAGCTGAACCGTTTTGCCGTGGTTCAGAACAATGCCACCAAAGAAAAGATCGGCTTTGGTTACCCACCAATGTACCCGGCAGTTTCATTTCTCGATCCAGCATACACCATCAGCGTATCAGCCGAATACACATCCTTCGGAATAACAGATCTCATTGCCCATGCCCTGGAAGCTTATTTTGGCAGGGGGGATGCAAGCCTTTCCGACCGCTTCGTTTTTGGGATCATTAATGAAGCGCTGGAATATGGCCCGCAGTTGATGAATGACCTGACCAACTACGATCTTCGTGCCCGCATCATGTACGCTGCTACAATGGCCCTCAACAACCTCACTGCTTACGGACGTAAGTCGGGAGATTGGGGTGTGCACAGCATCGGGCATGTACTCTCTGTCCTTTATGATGTCCCTCATGGGGCATCGCTATCAATTGCCTATCCTGCCTGGTTGAGACTACACAAAGACAGGTCGGCGGACAGGATCATATTTTTAGGAAAAAACCTCTTTGGTATTTCCTCTGTTGATGAAACGCTAATAGCCTTTGAAGACTATTTTACATCAATTGGAAGCCCAATCAGATTGTCACAGACATCATACGGTGATTATAGTGAAAGCAAAATTATCGACACTCTCAGGAGCAATAAAGTAAGCGGAATGCATCATCGCTTATCAGGTGAAGATCACAATAAATTAGTTGAAATTATGCTTTAACCCTTATAAGTGGATATTCAGGGAAAGAAAACCCAATGGCCCGAAAAATGTCCTGAAGCTGCTTCTTTTTTCCCCATATTCTTCATAATTCGGAGAGTAAGGATTGTCGTTTGTTTCTTCATGTTTGTATTCCCCACTTATGTATTCTGCCGAGAACTTCACTTCTGTTCCAATTGAAAAATTTGGTGTGATGAAAAAATTAATTCCAAGCAAGGGGTTCAATCCATAAGCAGTTTCCTGGCTGGTATTCTTGTCAGTAGAAATAACGGGCATACCAAATAATTCAGATTCAACAACGTATTTAACATGTGAAACAGAAGCATCGAATCCATAGTAGACATTTAGTCTTCCAAAGGTGGAGTGCCATTCATAACCAAGATTCAGGGCAATCCCAAAATTGTTAAAGGAATACTTTCTGCCGGAGGTATCCGAATCTTCATGTGTAGTGCTACTGTATCGGGTATTAAACCCTAGGCGCCATGCACCTTTGTTACCATGATACTTAAATCCCAGGACCAGGTTTGGCTGACGGTAGTACATATCATCGGGATAGGGGTATAACAAGTTCCCGTACTCATCCATATACCAGTTTGAATACCACCAATAACTCTTCGCAAAAATGTCGGCTATTCCAATACTTATCTGAAACTTTTTTGAGTTGTACTCAATTTTCTGCTCTTCCTGTGCCATTGCAGTATATCCTGACGTAAGAATCAGCAAACATATCAATGTAGGAAGAAAAATACTTTTCTTCATAATTTGGTTTTTATTCGTGAGACAATATTACTCTTTCAATACTTTTATCA
>JAGLYE010000020.1 GCA_023132505.1 Bacteroidales bacterium
TCGCCGGTGAGGCCCGCCAGGCTGGCAAAATCCTCTTTACCCCATTTTCCCCCATCTGCTTTTACATCAAAGCGCCTTGTAATATAGGCCGGCGTACCGTCCTTAAAGAATATCATGGCATTATCAGCTGTATTGATATTGTATACCTGTCCGGCGATCTGCATACTGAGGTGTTCATTGGCCGGTACATGGTCAACTTTCTTCACATCCCTGGGGATAGGCTTTAATATATAATTACCCTGTTCACTTTCTCTGGTTAGCCGCAACTGATTTTTAATAAGAATAAAACTCAATTTCTCCTGCACACCGGAAATTGAAATGCGCTTGCGGTTTTCCATAAACTGCTCTGCTACCTCTTCGCTATGCTGGGGTGCATCATAGGGGAGTATATGACTGAGCTTTCTGCCCCTGAATACATTTTTCAGGCAGATTGGGCTATAAGTTTTGAAGCCTTTAGCCAGGGTTCCGGGACAAATATATATTTCATTCAGTTTCATGTTGATTCAATTGGCTTAACGGTGATGGGACCGATGGTATCGAATTGTGCCGTGGCCATTAACAGGCCAAAGCTATCTGCCTCATCAATCTTCAGTTGTTTATTTTGCAGTCGTTTGTTGACACCTTCACTGAGCATGTTATAGAAAAAAGGGAATAGATATTCGCTTTTATACTCCTGTTGCTTTTTCGGCAGGTTTAGGCTGATGGCTGCTTTACCGGCATCATGATAATACGCATCATCATAACGGAACACATAGCTTGTCCTGCCTTCTTCCGTGAGGATTCCGGCTAGTTCTCCATTCCGGTATATTTGCATTGATCTCATTTATCCGGATTGCTTTTCACTTCCAGTTTCAGCTCCATGCCCAATACCTCAAGAATCTTGTTGAGTACCCCCAGGGACGGATTAATCTGTCCCCTTTCCAGCTTATACAAAGTATTAGGGCTTACCCCGGCCAACTCTGCCAGGTGCGACTGGGTAATTCCCAGTTCCTTTCTGCGGCTTTTAATGGTCTGTCCGAGATCGTGTATTAACATTATACTGTGATTTTTGAGTAAAATTAAGCTCATTTTACATAAAATGCAAGAAAAAACACATTATTATGTGAATTTAGTACTTTTTTGTATTATTTTGACATAGGAATATATAAAAACCACAGTATATTGTGATTATGTAGTAAATTTATATCAGTTTTCATTCCCCTTTCGACATTTCCCCCTCTCTCCTTTTCTCTCCCTCTCCCCCTCTCCAAGTCTCCAAGTCTCTCTCTCCCCTGTCCCCTGAACCCTGCCCCCTGAACCCTCCCCCAAACATTCCCTGTACTTTTTGTAACAAAATCCCCCCAAACTAAGTAAAAACCCTTAGATAATATGGAAACTATTACTTAATAAGTAAACATATATAATAGTATAAATTTGAGGCTCGGTATATAAGGCGACCAAACTTAAGAGCAAAAAGCAAATACCTCCCATCTTAATTATTATCAAAATGCTTTTGATGCGACCAACGGATAAAGCATAAACAGTGTAAACAAAACTTAATTAACACCAATCTTGAATTAATCATGAGAAAGCTAAGTACTATGTTGTGCTGCATCTTGTTTGCGGCAACACAGGTTTTTGGACAAACAACGACCAATAAATCTGCTTTGAATGAATTCTCACAAAGAAAAGCAGCAGAATTCCAGGTCAGGAAGGCTGAGGCTTTGAACTATGCAAACCAGAATAATCTGCCCTTTATTATAGACAACGATGAGGTTCTGATGGAGATGATGTACATTGATGAATTCGGTCAGCCACAATACTATATTACCAATAATATCAATGCTTCTGCTACCATTTCTACCAACAAAGTAAATTCCGGTGGCGGTTATGGCTACAGCCTTGATGGCTCAGGCATGACCGTGCACGAATGGGACGGTGGTGCTGTGCTTACTTCCCACCAGGAATACAGTGGCCGGGTTGTGATGGGCGATGGTGTTACCACCACACATTACCATTCCACACACGTGGCAGGTACGATGATCGCTTCAGGTGTGGTTGCCAACGCAAAGGGCATGGCATCTGCTGCCGATCTAAGGGCATTTGATTGGAACAGCGATGAATCGGAGATGGCAAGCGAAGCTGCCAACAACAATGCTTTGGTCTCCAACCACTCCTACGGATACGGCAGGGGCTGGGTATGGACCGGTACAGCATGGCAATGGTACGGAAATACTACCATTAGCATACAGGAAGATTATTTGTTTGGCTTCTATGACAGCCAGGCACAATCCTGGGACCAGATCGCCTATAATGCACCCTATTATCTGATTTGTAAATCAGCCGGTAACGACAGGGGTGATGGCCCCTCTAACCCTCCATATCCGCTCGACGGACCATACGACTGTGTTTCACATGCCGGGATTGCCAAAAATGTATTGACGGTTGGTGCTGTAGAAGATATCTCCGGTGGATATACAACGCCTTCCAGCGTGGTCATGAGCTATTTCAGCTCCTGGGGCCCTGCAGATGACGGACGTATCAAACCGGATGTTGTTGCCAATGGTGTGAGCCTTTATTCAACTGACAATGGCAATAACACGGATTATACCACCCTGAGCGGAACATCAATGTCGACACCTTCGGCTGCAGGTTCTGCCATCCTTCTGCAGGAGCATTATGAAAACCTGAACGGAACCGGGAATTTTATGCGTGCATCTACACTGAAAGCACTCATTATCCATACTGCTGATGAAGCTGGCAGTAATGATGGTCCTGATTACGAGTTCGGCTGGGGACTGATAAATTCTCTTGCTGCCGCAGATGTGATATCGGACGATGCATCACTGAATACCATTGAAGAAATTACCCTGAATGATGGCGGAAGCTACCAACGTACAGTTACCGCTGACGGCGTACAGTCATTACAGATCACCATTGTCTGGACAGATGTTCCGGGTACACCGGCAGCTGCTTCACTAGACCCGATAACCCCCATGATCGTGAATGAACTCGATCTCAGGATCACCCAGGCATCAAATACCTACTATCCATGGAAACTTGACCGTAACAATCCTTCCAATGCTGCTACACGCAATAGTGAAAACAATGCAGACAACGTGGAAGTTGTTATTATTGACAACCCAACTGCCGGTACGGACTATACCATCGTGGTTGACCATGACGGATCCCTTTCCGGTGGATCACAGGTGTTTTCATTGATAGTAACAGGAATAGGCACCGGTACAGCCCTGCCACCTGTTGCAGATTTCTCCGCCGATGATACCAGCCCATTGACGGGATCAACAATTACATTTACCGACCTGTCAACCAATGGACCGACAACTTGGTCATGGTCATTCGATCCGGCTACATTCACTTACATGAATGGTACCAATGCCGGCTCACAATATCCTGAAGTTACTTTTGATGTGGCAGGGAGCTATGATGTGACCCTTATAGCCACAAATGCAGAAGGCTCAGATTCTGAAGTAAAAACTGCTTATATTAATGCTACCGACCCACTGCCTTTTTCGCTGCCATGGACAGAAGATTTTGAGGATGTAATTACGACTACATATATTACAAGTACTGCATCAATCAATGGATTACCGGAATGGAGCTATGATAAGACTGCTAATGGGCGTTTGCGGTTTACTGCCGGAAGCGCGTATTATCACTCCGGCAGCCATGCAGCAACTGTTGATGCAAATCCTTCAGGGGCTTATTCTGTGAACTACCTGATCAGCACTCTCGACATGTCAGCTTATCAGGCATCTGCCATCCTGGAATTATCATTCTATTTTATGCACCATGGTGAGGAATCGCATGAAACTGACCGCGTTTGGATCAGGGGAAGTGATAGCGACAGCTGGATCGAGGCATACGACCTGTACTCTAATCGCGGAACTGCCGGCGCCTGGAACGAAGTGAATAATATTGATATTGATGCCCTGCTGGGCGCGAACGGGCAGGTAGCTTCCACTACTTTCCAGATCCGTTTCGGACAGGAAGATAACTATCCTGCTACCAGCACTACGGCCAGCGATGGCTTTACTTTTGATGATATAATTATCCAGGAGGTCGACCCGAGTACTTATATCATTAGCAGCTTTCCATACATGCAAAGCTGGGAATCAGGACTCGGATTATGGAGCCAGGGAACCAATGATGATTTCGACTGGACCAGGAACAGCGGTGGTACACCGTCCAGTTCTACCGGCCCGACAGGGGCTCATGACGGAACATATTACATGTTTACCGAATCTTCCAGTCCAAGGGTAAATGGTGATGAAGCACACCTGGAAGCCATATTTAACTTCAGTGCACTTCAAAACCCGGAACTTTCATTTTACTACCATATGTTTGGCATGTCCATTGCGTCCTTGCATATAGATGTTTATGACGGTAGCTGGAATAATAGCGTGTGGTCAGCCATCGGGCCCCAGCAAAATGCCCAGACTGATCCATATGAACAGGCCATTATTGACCTCACTGCATGGAGCGGACAAAACAATATCATCATCCGCTTTAGGGGGATCGTGGGAAGTGGTGCCGGATCAACATATTACAGTGATATTGCCATTGACCTCATCGAAGTGGATGGCGGCACGTCACCTGAACCTCCGGTAGCCGATTTCACTGCAAACAATACGATAATAGGTACGGGAAACACTGTGCAGTTTAACGACCTTTCTACAAACAATCCGACTGAATGGGCCTGGACCTTTGAAGGTGGTACACCATCAAGCAGTACTTCACAGAATCCAATGGCGACTTATACTACTGCAGGAACTTATACAGTTACGCTTATTGCCACGAACAGCATTGGCTCAGATACCGAAATCAAAACCGGATATATCACGGTAATAAATCCTCCGGTAGCTGAGTTTTCGGCCGAAAACACTGTTATTGATGAAGGCGGAAGCGTTCAGTTCACTGATCTTTCAACCGGCAATCCTACAAGCTGGTCATGGAGCTTTGAAGGCGGTACACCTGCAAACAGTACTGCTCAGAATCCACTTATTGTATACAATATAGCAGGAACTTATTCTGTAACACTGATCGCAACCAATGTTTATGGTTCTGATGCCGAAAACAAGATCGGATATATTACTGTGAACTATATTCCTACTCCGCCTGTGGCAGATTTCATTGCCAGTACTACCGAGGTGCTTATAGGCGAACTTGTGAGTTTTACGGATCTGTCGACAAACAATCCAACTTCATGGTCATGGACCTTTGATGGAGGCACTCCTGCCGGCAGCAGTGTTCAGCATCCGGATGTAAGCTATGATGCGCCTGGAATATTTACGGTTGAACTGACGGCGACAAATGCCGATGGATCTGATACCGAAATCAAAGTAGGATATATTAAAGTATTTTCTGCTCCGATACAAACAGAGATCAGCTTTTCTGATTTTGAAGATGGCTGGGGTATTTGGACTCGCGGGGGTAACGACTGTATCCTCTATACCGAAGGCACCTATGCCTGGTCAGGTAGCAATGCAAGTGACATACAGGACAACTCAGGAATGAGATCATCATTTTATATGACAAATGGTGTAGATGTCCTTTCTCCGGGCTATATCCAGATAGATATTGAGTTTTACTTCATTGCCATCAGCATGGACAATAGCAGCGAGGATTTCTGGGTGCAATATTATGATGGTTCAATATGGCATACAGTAGCTGCATTTGCAAAGGATATTGATTTTGATAACAATGTATTTTATGTTGCCACTGTCAGTATCCTTGAATCATCCTATAATTTTCCCGCAGACATGAAAATCAGGTTTATGTGTGATGCCAGCGACAATAAAGATGATGTTTATATTGATGACATCAAGATCACTGCCTCAACACAGCTTATGCAAAGCAAACGCCTGATATACCTGAGAGAACTTCAGGCACCGCTTGTTGCATCTGTAGAGATGGAAGAACTTGAATTAAAAATATATCCGAACCCTGTGCAAGATCAGTTGAATATTGAAGTTTTCGGTGCTGAGGATATGCAGGTATATATTTATAATACTACCGGACAGTTGCTGTATTATGGCGAAGAGCTTGACAATAGTGAAAGCATAGATGTCAGTAATTTCGAGAAAGGCTTATATATTGTGAAAGTGATCAGCGATGGTGAAATACATACCACCAAGCTCATTAAACAATAACTATTTGATAATGCGAAAGCCCTCCGCTATTTAGCGGGGGGTTTTTTTATGGAATTTTTGCAGATAATTCAATCCTGATATCTTCGGAGGAGGCTCCAACCAGGAAATCATAATTGCCCGGGGTAAGCACATATTCCTGTTTTCTAATATCCCAGCGTTTCATGAAATCAATGGAAATTGGGATGCTCACACTGATCGTTTCACCGGATGGGACAGTTATGCGTTTGAATCCAACCAGGGTCTTTATGGGATCCCGGGTTCCTGATACCGGATACCGGGTATAGATTTGGACTACTTCATCTCCAGATAACTGACTGGCATTCTTTATCTGCAGGTTCAGCACCAAATGCTCTTTACCATCAATGGACTGATCTTCAAATCTTACATCAAGATATTCAAAGGTGCTGTACGACAAGCCATGCCCAAAGGGAAACTGCACCTCTCCTTCGAAAAAGCGGTATGTTCTTCCTTCCATGCTGTAATTATCGAAAGGAGGGAGGTCATCTGTGCTTTTGTAGAAGGTAAGCGGAAGACGTCCGGAAGGATTTACATCGCCGAAAATAATGTCAGCCACAGCATTTCCTCCTTCCTCCCCGGGGTACCAGGCAAAGAGCAGCGCATCGGCTATCTCAGCCACTTCAGGCATGGCAATGGCGCTCCCTCCGGTAAGCACTACTACAAGCTTTTTATCACCGATCCTTTCTTTTAGCTTTCGGATATATTCTAGCTGGTTGGCCGGCAATTCAATGCTGGTCCGGTCCCCGCCTTTGAGGTTCAGCATGGCATCGCCTTCTTCACCTTCAAGCAGCCTGTTTATGCCAACTACGGCAATTACGACATCCGCAAAACCTGTATGCCAGAAGCCATAAAAAATGCTGTCGTTATTCAGCAACACGCCTTTAGTATGATCCACTGCAATAGCCGGGCCGGCATGACCAACGATACCCTCAAGTATGGTCACCATCTCCCCTGAATAGCCATTATAATTCCCTGCCAATGCAGAAAGATCCGCAGCCATGGGGCCTGTAACAAAGATGCCGTTGATGCTATCCCTGTTCAATGGGAGGACACCATTGTTTTTGAGGAGAACGACGGATTTGACCGCAGCCTGCCTGGATAGTTCGCGGTGCCTGCTGCAATTCACAACGTCAGGCGGGATGGCTGCATAGGGATTGAGACTGTCAGGATCGAATAATCCAAGTTTAAAACGGGTTTTGAGCAGGGGTCTGAGTATTTGGTCAACATCTTCCTCATTGATCATGCCCAACAAAACCGCATCAGGAAGATATTTGTAAATGTAACCGCAATTCAGGTTCACGCCTGCCTTTGCAGCCATAGCCGCGGCCTGTGGACGTGTTTCAACCACTTTGTGACGTGCCCAGATGTCGTCGAGGGCCCAGCAATCAGAAACGATATGTCCGTCAAATCCATATTCATTTCGCAAGATATCCTGCAACAGGAATGGGCTCCCGCAACAGGGTTCATCATAGGTCCGGTTATAGGCACACATCACAGCCTCAACATCAGCTTCCACAAGTTCCCTGAAAGCAGGGAGATAAGTCTCCCGGAAATCGATCTCGTCAGGGATGGCATTAAAGTGGTGACGCAAAGCTTCCGGACCACTATGGACCACATAATGCTTGGCACAGGCTGCCACTTTCAGGTAATTGGGGTCATCACCCTGAAGTCCTTTGACAAAAGCCTGACCTATCATAGTGGTCAGATAGGGGTCTTCGCCATAGGTTTCCTGTCCCCGGCCCCAGCGCGGGTCACGAAAAATATTGATGTTTGGAGACCAGAATGAAAGTCCCATGTTCTGTGCCCTATGCCCTTTTCTGACAGCAGCATGGTGCTTGGCCCGGGCTTCATCGGAAATAGCTTCTGCTACCTGATTAATCAACTCAGGATCAAAAGTTGCCGCCAGACCGATGGCCTGTGGGAATACTGTAGCCTCACCGGCCCTGCCTACACCATGCAGGCATTCGCTCCACCAATTATACTCCGGTATGCCAAGCCTTTCTATGGCTGGGCTGTTGTAAAGCATCAGGGACGCTTTTTCTTCCAGACTGAGCTTTAAGATAAGGTCTTCTACCCTTAATTCCACTGCTACGGATGGATCCTGGTAGGGATAAGTATAGTTTTGAGAATGGGATACGGTAAACAAAACCAGGAAACAGAAAAAAGCAAGAAATTGTTTCATAAACAAGATTATTATTGGTTATTTATTATTTCTGTTCCCCCCTTCAGTCTAAGCTCAAGCATCATCATCCCTTCATTCCCTATAAACTTGCACGAAATCTCTATATTATGGTCACCCGCAGGCACTTTTAATATGTTATTACCGAGGCTGATAGATTTGAGTAACTGCCATTCTGCGGAATAAACACTGGCAAAGGCACCATCATATTTAAGGTGTTCCCCTTCATTTAGCTTCACAGGGATGGTGATCATCCTGTTGCCGCCAATTTCCAATTGGGGATTGATAATTATACCTTCTTTGGCAGTGATGATGAACTGTATAATTTGCTCACTTCCGGGATTATTAAAATCCAGTGATGTTGTAAGTGGTTCACCGGGCTGTCTATGCTTGTTTTTGTGTTTTAAGCGAAAGGTATAAATCCTGCTGAGGTGTAACATTCCGTCGCCATCCTCTTCCAGGTGAAATTCATTATTCACATCCTCCATTATAGCTTTCTGCTCCGCAGTAAACATCCCCTTCATACGGGCTTCTTCCCATAATGATATTGCAGCAAGGATATCATTAGTTAAGCCATTCTTTTCCAGGGCTTCATATGATGTCACGAAAGCATACCCTGCATTAAAAGCTGCTGAACGGGCAAGGAGCCATTCAATATCTTCAATGCTGGTTTCGGGTTTCATCAAAAACCATCCAAGCATATTCGGGATATAATTACGGTCGAAATATTTCTGATTTTTCAGGCGGTATTCGGTCTGGCTTTCCCTGAAGCCGGCATACCAGGGTTCTCCCCAGTTCATGCGGGTAAAAATATGCCAAAAGTAGTGGGATGAGCGGCTCGCATCGGCAATATAATGTGACCTGATATTATCATCCAGCTTGTTGAACCATGTGGAGGTAAACAGGATCTCACCATAATTGCCCAGGCCGGTTGAGCGGCATCCCTCCAGCCCGTCGAAAGAGATCTGCCTTACACCGGTTTCATTGTAAAGATTTGCAATGTTCTCCGCTATTTCAGATGTTAATTCCGGGTTGGATAAGAAAACCTTATAGACATGGTCGGCCAGTTTGAATATGGTGTCTTCTTCATGATGAGCAGATGCCCGGGTCTTAAAAGCGCCGCGCTGACAGTCAAGCAGGACCCATGGGGCCGTTTCACTCACAGCAGCATAACGGATTATCTCCTCACCAATGCGCACGGCCTTCAGATAATTGTTGCGGAACTGATTGAATCTGGAAGGATCTTCTATTATGATCTCCTTATCGGCGGGGCCAATGGGGTTTTCGATAAAGGAATAACCTACTTCAGCCAGTCGTGGGTCAGGTATGGGTGTTACATAGGCATCATTGGTGGTAATGAAATTGGAAAGTGTATGCAGGCCAAGCGAGATACCTTTGGCGTCGGCTTGTTCTACGCAGTTTTTGAGGCTTTTTCTTCCCTCCGGGAAAAATGCCTTTTTCAATTCGAAATGTCCCCAGGTTTCAAAAGGGCCAGAATGATACAGGTATTTGAGTCCGGCCTGCTCTGTATATGCCAGTGCCTTCTCAAAATCTTTTTCCCCAAAACCCATGATCATATATGCCGATGATGCTTCCGGTGCTGTTTTGCTCCATTGCCCGTGTAATTCAGGGTGGGGCAGGCCTTCATTAATTTCAATTTCTGCAATGCCCATGAGCACCTTGTCGGGTGGGCAGCCAAAAATGGCAATAGAAGATCCGATCAGCCCATTGTCATCATAAGCCCTGATAATGTAATTGTCATAACCCCAGTTAGTCACAGAACGGTCTTCGTAGCGGTTGCGGCAATAGGCATGCAGTGCACTGCCTCCCTCAACAGGGCGGGCAGCTTCAATGCGGTATAATGTGTTGGCAATACCACCTTTTTTAAGATCAGAATAATCCTGCTGGTCGAAATAATCTATCTCGGGCATCACATCATTTTCCAGCCAGGGAAAACCCCCCAGGGTTTTGGGGTTGAGGGACTGAATGCCAATGGCAAATTCACTGTTTCTGACAACCCCAACCGTTTCCCCAATGGTTTCGACAATATTTGTATATATCGGCCCCCAGATGATCAGGTCAGGTTTTGTTTCTGAGTAAATGTTATTCAATTCAAAGGAAAGGTATTTCTTATGTTGGATTACCTTAACCTTAACTTCTATATCTTCGGGGAAATAGAAATATAGCATATTCTCTTCATGGCGGTAATCCATTGACTGTGGCCGGAGAACCTTCCCGCCGAAACGCATTTGAATGAGGTATGTAGCTGAGTCGGCAAGCAGGTAATCACCTCCCTTATCAAGGTCGTACAGCTGGGTGATCATAGCGGTTTTATCCATGTTGATACCAAGATCGCCGGCAATGAATTCATAGTCGTCATCGAAAATGGTACAAGCGTTCAGAAACAATAAAAAGAAAAATAAGGAGGGAAATAATGATTTTTTCATATTGAATGGTTTTGAAAGGTAAATGTAAGAATTACATGTAAATTCAAAAATAATGGGAAAGAACGGCAGGGTTAAGACCCATGTTATGGATAGAAATATGATCAGAAAGTTTCCCTATGACTTCGGACAAGAGTTTTTTTACCGGGAATCGGTAAAGTGTATGCCGGGTTATGAGGATTAATTATTCTTTTATTCTTGTACTGATAATTGATGCGATCTCTTCAATTATTATCCTATCCTGTTTCATGCTGTCGCGTTCGCGGATTGTAACAGTATTGTCTTCCAGGGTTTGGTGATCAACCGTAATGCAATATGGGGTTCCAATGGCATCCTGACGGCGGTACCGGCGGCCAATGGCATCCTTTTCATCATACTGACACATGAAATCTGTTTTCAGGCTGTCAAATATCTCACGGGCCTTATTTGGCATCCCGTCTTTTTTTACAAGAGGCAGAACGGCTACTTTGATCGGTGCAAGAACAGGAAGAAGTTTCATAACAATACGTTCAGAGCCATCATCAAGCTTTTCTTCTGTAAAAGCATTGCTGAGTATGGCCAGGAAAGTCCTGTCAAGGCCAAGGGATGTTTCCACTACATAAGGTACGTAGCTTTGATCCAGCTCAGGGTCAAAGTATTGTAGTTTTTTCCCGGAGTATTCCTGGTGTGCGTTCAAATCGAAATCTGTACGGGAATGTATCCCTTCCAGTTCTTTAAATCCAATTGGGAAATCAAACTCTATATCCGTAGCGGCATTGGCATAATGTGCTAACTTATCGTGGTCATGAAAACGATATTTCTCTGCCGGGATTCCCATGGAGAGATGCCATTTCATGCGTTCTTCCTTCCAGTATTCAAACCATTTGAGCTCTTCTCCCGGGCGTACAAAAAACTGCATTTCCATTTGCTCGAATTCACGCATGCGGAAGATAAATTGACGTGCTACGATCTCATTTCTGAAAGCCTTGCCGATCTGAGCAATTCCGAAAGGTACCTTCATCCTGCCTGATTTCATTACGTTCAGGAAGTTCACGAATATACCTTGAGCCGTTTCAGGACGGAGATATATTTCGCTTGCTCCTTCTGAAAGAGAGCCCATCTGAGTGGCAAACATAAGGTTGAACTGGCGTACATCTGTCCAATCCCGGGAGCCCGAAACCGGGCAGGCAATTTCCAGATCCTCGATCAAGGTTTTTATCCCGGCCAGGTCGTTGTTATCCATGGCGGTATAAAGGCGCTTTTTGATATCTTCGATTTTTTCCTTATAACCTGCAACCCTCGGGTTGGTTGTGATGAACTGCTGTTCATCGAAGCTCTCGCCAAAACGTTTGGCTGCTTTGGTCACCTCTTTGGCGATCTTTCCCTCGATCTTGCTTATTTGGTCCTCGACAAGCATATCAGCGCGGTAACGCTTCTTAGAACCTTTGTTGTCGATCATAGGATCATTAAAAGCATCCACATGACCTGAAGCTTTCCAGACTGTCGGATGCATAAAAATGGCTGTATCCACACCAAGGATGTTTTCATGATGCTGCACCATGGCCTTCCACCAATATGCCTTGATATTGTTTTTCAACTCCACACCATATTGACCGTAATCATAAACGGCACTCAATCCGTCATAGATCTCACTCGATGGAAAAACAAACCCATACTCTTTAGCATGGGAAATCACTTTTTTGAAAATATCTTCGTTGTTTGCCATGCTGTAAAAATAATAATTTATGTGTTGGGTGTCCTGCCAAAGCTTTGCTCTGCATACTGTCAGCACTCAGCACCCTACTTGTTATTAAAGTCTGTCATTGTCATATCAATTCCCCGTACAACAAAACTCTTTACCATCTCTATTGCGGTTTTCATTTTTGGGATCATGATCTTTTCCTCTTCGGTGGTCCATTTGCTAAGAACATAATCAGATTGGTATCCCTTCGAAAATTCATTTCCAATACCAATCCTCAGACGGGGAAAGGCTTCCGTTCCGAGGGTCATAATGATGTTTTCGAGACCGTTATGACCACCGTCACCACCTTTTTTGCGCATGCGCAGACTGCCTGCCGCAAGGGCAATATCATCAGTGATAATCAGGATTCGTTCAGCAGGGATGTTTTCTTTTTCCATCCAGTATCTGACTGCCTTCCCGCTTAGGTTCATAAAGGTAGCGGGCTTGATAACCACAAGGATCTTGCCCCTGTACCTTATTTTGGTAACAGAAGCATAGCGTTCAGACTTAAACTCGGCCTCTGCTTCCTGTGCCAGGGCATCCGCAGCAATAAAACCGATATTATGCCTGGTATTGGCATATTCATCTCCGATGTTTCCCAGTCCTGTGATCAGGTACTTCATATGACAAAGGTAATAATATAGGGTAAAGGGTTCAGGGTGCAGGGTTCAGGGGGAAATAATATCCTTGTACCCTGACCCCTGCACCCTGAACCTGCAAAAAATGCACCC
>JAGLYE010000200.1 GCA_023132505.1 Bacteroidales bacterium
ACTGCCAATGACCTCTGCCTGCAATGCCACCGATCAGATATTTATGATTCTTATGATCATCATTTTCACAGGAAAGCCGGGGAGAATGCCACAGCCCTTCATGCGGGTGATAAAACATATGAGGTTGGCTCCGGGGCACTATGTGTGAACTGTCACATGCCCGGCAGGTATTATATGGGTGTGGATTACCGTCGTGATCACAGCATCAGGGTGCCAAGGCCCGACCTGTCCATTGCAACAGGGAGCCCTAATGCATGCAACGATTGCCATTCGGAGAATACATTTGAATGGGCAGCAGCATATATCGATCAATGGTACGGGCTAAGCAGGGTGCCGCATTTCGGGACAGTTTTTGCAAAGGCCCGCATCGGAGATGAATCTTCCATACCCGGTCTTATAAATATTGCCCTCGATGAATTGTTCCCGGTCATTGTAAGGGCTACTGCTGTTTATGAGCTTGAAAAATTTCCCGATAGCCTGTGCCGGCAAACAGTTATCTATTCACTCAGTGATCCGGAGTCATTGATTCGTCACCAGGCTGTTCAAAGCTACCTTCCTTCCGGTGTAGATGAAATGATCAAATTACTCACTCCGCTTTTGAATGACCCTGTAAAGGCAGTACGTATGCAGGCTGCATTCAGGATGAGCAGTATCCCTGTAACCCAAATGGATTCAAGCATATTAAGGGAGTTTTATGAATCATTGTCCGAATACAGGGAGGTGATGGAATTTACCGGCGAATTTGCTGCCAGCCGCCATAACCTGGGTGTGATTTACCAGAACCAGGGCATGTTTGCAGAAGCTGAAGAGAGCTTCCTGGCTGCCATTCGCATCGATAACGAATTCTTTCCTTCTATGGCCAACCTGGCGGTTACCTACAACCAGCTTGGTAAAAATGATGATGCGGAAGCCCTTCTCAGGCAAATGATACATGATCTTCCGGATTACCATGATACATATTATTCACTGGGCTTATTGCTTGCCGAAAAAGGCGATTATACAGGTGCACTTGCTTCCTTGGAGACTGCATCGGAACTAATGCCGGAATACTCCAGGATATGGTATAACCTGGCTATGCTTTATCAACATTTTGGCCGGGAGAGTCAATTCCTGGATGCGATGGAAAAAGCCTTGCAGCTGGAACCCCAAAACATGGATTACCTGTATGCCCTGGCTGAATACTACTTCCGTATCCGGAATTTCGATCAGGTTCGCCTGATAGCCAATGAGATCATCAGGTATTATCCGCAAGATCCGTTAGGGCCGCAGCTGCTCGAACTGGCAGGGGAGTATTGAAAATGTATCATTTATCATTTATCATTTATCATGTAACATTTATTATGTACCATGTAACATGTCAAATGCAAAATGTACATTGAAGGATCGTATGGTTCAATCAATATATTTATATATCTTTACGTGAGTATAGTAATAATCAAAATCTCATCTTATGAAAAGACTAATACTCATCCTTGTAATCTCATGTTTTTCTCTTTACGGTATTAAGGCACAATGCCCTTTAACCGAAGCGGTTGATTTTACTGCAACAGATGTACATGGCCATACTTGGAACCTCTTTGAACTATTGGATTCCGGTCAGTATGTATGCATCGACTTTTTCTTTTGTTCATGCGGGCCATGTCAGATTGCTGCCCCAAAGATCAATGAATCGTATGTCTATTTTGGCTGCAACTCCGGTGACGTGAATTATTTTGCAATTGACACCGGTGACGATGATGCTGCATGTATTCTTTTTGATGAAACCTTTGGGGTTGAATACCCTACCATCAGTGGTGTTGAAGGAGGGGGGACACAGATATGTAATGATTATCAGATCCCTCTTTATCCTACAGTGATCCTGATTGCACCTGACAGAACAATTCTTGAGCAGGATATTTGGCCCATCCCCACAGCACAGACCATGATTGATGCATTGGAAGCTCATGGGCTTGAAGAGCATGATTGTCCACCTCCGATTGGCATTGAAGATCCGATTGCCAGCCTTGCAAGCATCTCCTCCGTATATCCTAACCCAGCCAGCAACATTGCACGCATTGTCATAAGTAGCGAGGAAGCTATGAGTGCCACTGTTGAAGTGTATAATGCCCTAGGCATTAAAGTGTTGGAAATACAACAAATCAATCTTGTCCCAGGCGAGAATACAATTGAATTCAGCATAGCTGATTTGCCAACAGGAACATATTTTATTCGTGTTCTCAAGGATAATGAAATACTGGACGTATCCAGGCTTAGTGTAGTAAACTAATGCCTCCTGAATTCTGATTTCTTGTACCTTGTACCTTGTATCTTTTATATATAATTAACAACCACTTAACGAAATATTTCTGACCTTTGCCGCTCGATTTTATGGCAAAGAAAACCGTATATATCCTCATAGGAACACTGGTGACCATCATTGCCGGTTATTTTGTTGTTGCAGCGACATTTCCCAAGGAACTGAGCCGTTTCCCGATATTTGTCCTTGTCATCCTTCTTGACTTTTACCTTTGGATGTCGGTCAGGAAAAATGTATTTACATGGAAAAAAGTACTGAGGTATCCTTTTACAGGCATTTACTGGTTACCTATGTTGCTTCTGATTGCCATGGGGCTTGTTTCCATCTTCATCAACATCTATACCTGGAATCCCCATTTTGCTACCTACCTGGGTGGCATCATCTTCATGATTTATACTGCCAAGCTATTTGTAATTATTTTCTTTTTGCTGGCAGATATCATCAAAATCATCCGTCATGTGATCCGTTTTACATATCATAAAAAGAAAATGAAGCCCTGTCCGGATCAGGCAAACAGGATCAGCCGTGCGAGATTCCTGAAGAATATTGGTCTTATTGGTGGTGGATTCGTGCTCAGTGGCATGGTGATCGGCGCTATACGATGGGCTTATGACTTCAGGCTCAGAAGGGTGTACCTGCGCTTTTCCGTGATCCCACCACAACTCGAAGGTGTTAAGATAGTACAGATATCTGACCTTCACCTCGGCAGCTGGACGAATAAACAGGCCTTGATTGATGCAGTGAATGTGATCAATGATGAAAGACCCGACTTTATTTTCTTTACCGGTGACCTGGTAAATTTCCTTACAAGGGAAACTTATATCTATAAGGGGATCCTTAAGCAGCTGAAAGCCAAATATGGTGTATTCGCCGTTCTCGGGAATCACGATTATGGCGATTATGTGAAATGGGCTGCACAGGCTGAAAAGGAACAAAACCTTCGCGATCTTGAGGATCTTTACGATGAAATGGGATGGCAGCTTCTGAGGAATGAAAACAGCCTTGTTAACGTACGTGATATTCCTGTTGCAGTAGTTGGGGTTGAAAACTGGAGTACTTATGATCGCTTCCCACGTTATGGAGATATCGATAAGGCCATGGAGGGAGCTGATGGTGCATTGTTCAAGATCCTTCTTTCGCACGATCCTACCCATTGGGACAAGGTTGTAAGTCAAAAATATCTGAATATACCTCTGACGCTATCAGGCCACACCCATGGCTTCCAGTTTGGGGTTGAATTGAAAAACTTCCGCTGGAGCCCGGCCCAGTACATGTATAAGCATTGGGCAGGACTTTATTCAAATCCCACAACCGACAGTCCACAGTACCTATATGTTAACCGTGGATTGGGAATGATCGGTTATCCCGGGCGGATCGGCATCCTGCCGGAGATCACGGTTCTGGAACTCACTTCGTGAGTTGGGCGATGGGTGGTAGGCAGTAGGCAGTAGGCA
>JAGLYE010000201.1 GCA_023132505.1 Bacteroidales bacterium
AGCAGGGAAGTATCCTTTTTTTCCCTCACCAGGTCGATTGCTTCTATTACGGGAACCGATGAACTGTCGTTTCCGAATAAGATCCCTGCTTCTATTTTTTCCAGGTATTCCTGATCAATATTAGCATTTTTTAATGCTTCCAGAGTGGAAAGATATGCGTATTTACCCTGCTCAGCAAGTCCAATACGTGACCGCCGGTCGAGAAGACCCTTCAGATCCGGGTTGTCTATGATTCCGGTAAGCCCCGACCTGTAACCAAATTCTTTACGGATCGCTTCAAAACCAATACCTGATTTGCCCTGAAACAGTGAATCCCTCACTTCATCAAGGTTTTTGCCAATGGTGGAATAAACACCCATTCCTGTTATAACTACTCGCTTCATATTCTTTATAAAGTGGTTGCTAGTGGTTTTTCAAAATTAATTTTTTCTCAGGTGCTGATACCCCCGTTCACTGAAATAACTTCACCCGTGATATAGCTTGCATTTTCAGAAGCCAGAAAAGCTACTGCAGCTGCAACCTCTTCCGGTTCTCCAAAACGCCCTACCGGGATCAGGGCTTTATATTGTTTCTCTTCCAGGTCTTTGGTCATATCGGTTTTGATAAATCCCGGGGAAACCGCATTTACGGTAACCTTCTTTCTGCCAAGTTCTCTGGCAAGTGCTTTGGTGGCTCCGATAATACCGGCTTTTGCAGCACTGTAATTGGTTTGTCCTGGCATGCCATCTTCCCCGGAAAGGGAAACAATATTGATGATACGTCCAAACTTGTTTACTATCATATCCTGAACCAGCAAACGGGTTATATAGTAAAAGCTGTTGAGGTTGGTATCAATCACCGAAGCCCATTCACTTGCTTCCATCCACACCAGTAAATTATCTTTGCGGATACCGGCATTGTTTACCAGTACCTTGATATACCCACTCTCTTTGTGATCTTCTTTCCAGCTTTCTACCACCTGTTGAACGTTTTCGGCATTGGATACATCAAAAGGAAGCAATTCAGCACTTCCCCCGGCCGATTCTATTGCCTCAAGGGTGTGCATTGCTTCGGATTTATTAACATTGTAATTGATCAATACGTGGTACCCCATTCCGGCCAGGCTGATGCTTACCGCTCTGCCTATACCACGTGATCCTCCGGTAACGAGTGCATATTCCATTGTTTTAATCATTTTTGTGGCACCGCATCGTTTGCCATAATATACTTCCTGACCCTTCTGATTTCATTGAACTTAGGGCTGTCTTCTTTAAAAACCGGTACGATCTTCCTCAGGGTAGCATAAGCGGCATGCGTGCTTGGTGAAAGCCGTTCTGAATATTCCAGGTAATCAATAGCCTGAAGTAAGGAGATCAATTCAATAGCCAGGATCTCAAATGAGTTATCAATAACCTTCATGGCCATGAGTGCAGCATTGGTACCCATACTTACAATGTCCTGATTATCATTGTTGGTAGGAATACTGTGTACATACATGGGGTTTGACAGAGCCTGGTTCTCTGCCACTGTTGAGGTTGCTGTGAACTGAACCCCCTGCATCCCCAGGTTTAATCCAAGGGTGCCGAGATTAATAAACGGGGGAAGTTTATTATTGAGTTTATCGTTCATAAGAAAATTAATCTGTCGCTCGGAAAGCATGGAAAGCTTTGTGATGGCAACTTTTAGTTTATCCATTTCCAGCGAAACATAGTCACCATGGAAATTACCGCCATGATTCACGCTTTCTTCCCTGTAGTCGATCACCGGGTTGTCATTAACAGAGTTGATCTCATCCAGGATAACCTTTTCGGTATGGTTGACAGTGTCAAGCACTGGACCCAATATCTGGGTGATACAGCGGAGTGAATAATATTCCTGGATCTTCCGGGCGAAGACCTGTTCCCCGTTGCCGTTTCCATTATAGAGGTAGTCGGCTCTTTTCCGGACCAGATTACTTCCTTTCAGTAATTTTTGTAAGCGATCAGTGATCTCGTTCTGGCCCGGATGCAACTTCACCCGGTTTAGCTCATATGAATAATGATCATCATATGTTTCTACCACTTCATTGATCATGGCTGAGGCCATCAGTGCCCAGTCGAGGAGTTTACGTGCCTTGATCACACTGAGGATACCAATGCCTGACATACAGGAAGTACCATTTACCAGCGCAAGACCTTCACGGATATGCACTTGTGCAGGCTTAAGGCCGGCTTCTTCAAAAACGGTGGATCCCTGATGGGTATAATTCTGGTAAAACATATCACCTTCGCCTATAAGGCATAGTGCAAGGTGTGCCAGCTGGACAAGGTCACCACTTGCTCCCACACCACCATGTTCGGGAATAACGGGGATGATCCCATGGTTAATGAAATCTTTCAATAAGATGGGAATTTCGGGGTGTATCCCGGAATAAGCCTGCATGAAGTTGTTAAGGCGTGCGACCATAAGGGCTTTGACAGCCCTGTTTGGAATATTGTTTCCCGATCCCGAAGCATGGCTTCGGATAAGGTTATATTGCAGCTGAACCTGATCTTTCTTGTTGATCTTGTATTGTGCCATGGGGCCCAGACCGGTGTTAATACCATAAATGATCTTGTCCTGGGCAAATTTCTCAAGAAATGAATAACTCTTTTTAACCTCTTCAAATGCTTGCTTATCCAGCTCAATCTTTTCCCCCCCGAATAATATTTTGTAAAAATCGGTACTATTCAGTTTCCTTCCACCAATGGTCACCATGTGTGTAAACGTTTTATTCGATAAGTTAAGTTGCTTTAATACCTGTTACAGGCGGTCAAAGTTAGTGATTTTTACAAAATAACAAGCCTTTGGGCTGTTTGTTTTGTTGCGAAAACCCCAGCATACACTATTACTGAAAACAATAATGGCCTTCTTTGTCCACAGTGAAGGTGGGCAGGGTTTTGTTCATTTCAAAATACAGGTAAGCTCCTTCGAGATTGCTCCAGAAGTCGATAAAATTCTGATTTTCGGCATATTTTTCCATTTGAGCAGTATACCACTCACCTGACATTTTGCAAGGGAAAATGTGTACAGGAATATTTTGCTGCCCATTATTTCTGGCTTCTATAGCCAGAATATATATCTCTTTGATCCTGTCGTCGGTCATGGGCAGGCACCCAATGGTTACGCAGGAGCCATGGATAAATATATCACCACCGGGGTTCTGCCTATTGGAGAGAACCCTGTCTGATTCATTCGGATAATTGATGCCCAGGGAAAGGTGGAACTGACTCCAGGGGTTGAAACGGTCTATATGATAACAACCTTCAGGGATTTGCATGTCACCCTGTTTTCTTTTGGGTCCCGGGTCTCCGGATATTCTGCAAATACGATATTCCTTGAGCAGCACAAATTGCTCTTGCAAACTATCGCGTCCCCAGATCTCCAGCTTATTTTCATGCTTAAAGGCCCGGATGAAAATTTGAAGAGAAATTAATTTCAGCTTATTCACCTCAAGCAAGGTGTGAATAATAGTTTCTTTTTCCTCATAGGCTTTAAGTACCCGTCCATTTTGCATTTGCTTTTCTTTAAAATCCTGTGCCGACAAAGAGCCAAGGATCATAAATACAAAAATGCCAATGATGGTTTTATGTGATAACATGTTTTAAGATGATGGTGGGGTAGAGGTCTGCTTAGGGATAACGGAAGTGTACCCCCTCGATATTGTGTAAGCTGGTATTTAAAGTGCCTGGAGTATTTGAAGTGCGAAGTTCGGAGTTCGGAGTTACTGGTG
>JAGLYE010000202.1 GCA_023132505.1 Bacteroidales bacterium
ATATTTCCCGGCCAGCGGTATTCTTCCAGCAATCGTTTGGCATCTTCGTCGAGTTGAATGGCAGGCATACGGTATTTTTCGGCAAAGTCAGATGCAAATTTCCTGAATAAGAGATGAATATCATCTTTACGATCGCGTAGCGGAGGGATAAAGATGGGTACGGTGTTCAGACGATAATAGAGGTCCTGACGGAACTTTCCGCTGCGGATGGCTTCAGAGATGTTGATGTTGGTAGCGGCCACCACACGTACATCGGTCTTGATCATCTTTGAAGATCCTACCTTCATAAATTCGCCGCTCTCCAGCACCCTGAGCAGTCTGACCTGTGTGGAGAGGGGTAACTCTGCCACCTCATCCAGGAAGATAGTGCCACCATTCACCACCTCGAAATAGCCTTTACGGGCTTCGTGGGCACCGGTGAAGGATCCTTTTTCATGACCGAAAAGCTCAGAGTCGATGGTGCCTTCCGGAATAGCGCCGCAGTTCACCGCAATATAGGGTCCGTGCTTCCTGGAGCTCAGCTGATGGATGATCTTTGGGAACGCTTCCTTGCCCACCCCACTCTCGCCGGTGATAAACACCGTAAGGTCAGTCGGGGCGACCTGACTGGCAATGTCGATCGCCCGGTTCAGAAATACCGAACTCCCAATTATGCCGAAGCGCTGTTTTATGCTTTGAATTTCCATCTTTCCGGTCTTTCTGCCTCTTTTTAACGGTTTTACACACGAATTAATGTGTAAAGTTACAGATTTTTGACTAAAAAGCTAACAGTGTAATCTTTACCCACCCCCTGACCCCCTCCCTACAAGTATGGAGGGGGGACTATTCACAAAAAATGGTATTAAGTTAGTAGAGGGAAGACGATGAAATATCATGAAATTAAGAAAATTGCAAGAGATTTACGAAGGCAGCAGACACCTGCCGAGAAATTATTATGGTCGTTTTTGTCAAATAAGAAATTGGAAGGAAGAAAGTTCTTACGGCAACACCCAGTCATTTATGACTCGAGGGGAAATGAACACTTTTTCTACATACCAGACTTTTACTGTAGAAGAGAAATGTTGGTTATTGAGCTGGATGGTCCAGTGCATAATCATCAAAAAAAAGAGATAGAAAGCGTGACCTTATCCTGCAATCAAAAAATCTAAAAGTTTTGAGGATCGATAATGAAGAATTAATAGATATCGATAAAGTTCTAGATAAAATAAAAAAGGAATTTAAATGAGTTCCCCCTCACTGTCAGCAGGGAGGGGGCCCGGGGGGTGGGTAATAAATTTAACTTAAAACTATTTCTTCGACTTCGCCACTTCCTTCTTGATCCGCTGTATATGTCCCCTGCCAAGAGCCTTGACTTCGCAGCCCAGTTCAAAGTACCTTCTGATGTATTCGTCGCTGAGGATACCAAAGCAGTCGACTATGGCGATAGGGTTACCGGCCCACTTCACGATTTGATCCGGCTTGAGATCCAGATATTGTTCATGGGGCACGGCGAGGATCAAAGCATCAATGCCATCGAGGGCTTTCTTCAGGTCTTTTTCTATCACTATCTCCTTCAGCCCGTCCTGGTTCCGGAAAAAACGTTTCCATGAAAATTCAGCACTTTCACCATCCTGTGTTTCAAACTCATGCCAGTTGTCAACATAGGGGTCGTGCACATGCAAGTCGGCACCCATCTCGGTAAGTTTTCTCACTACCATTTCGGAGCCGCTGTAACGTGTATCTCCCACATCCTGACGGTAGCTGGCACCACAAAGCAACACTCTGGAGCCGGCTATATACCGCGACATATTGCGCAGGGCATCACGGGTGAGAGTGGCCACATGCAATGAGCGGGTGTCGTTGATGTCGATTGCGGTAGGGGTAATTTTGAAGACATTATCGCCATCATCAAAACCTAAAATATGTTTATATGCCCAATATCCGAGGCCACCGTCTTTGGGTAGGCAGTATCCGCCAATCCCAGGACCGGGAAAGATCATATTGCTGTGTGTCGGGCGCATCTTTATCGCGTTGATCACCTTGATCAGATCCACACCATTGCGTTCGGCAAAAAGGCTCCACTCATTCAGGTAGGCCAGTATAGTGGCCCGGTATGAGTTTTCTACGATCTTGGTGGTTTCCGATTCAATGGGACGGTCCATCACTGTCAATGGAAAATCTGTGGTATTCAGGATCTCATGCAGGAACTTTTCTACCCTGTCGCGGGCTTCTGTAGTGCACCCTGAGCACACCCTCCAGAAATCGCGGATGGAGCTGACATATTCCTTGCCGGGCATTACGCGTTCGAAGCTATGCGCCAGCAGCGGGGTTTCTTTAAGTCCCCGTTTGGTAAAGGCCTTTTTCATGATTGGCCAGGCAACAAATTCAGTGGTTCCCGGTGCAACAGTGGTTTCGATAAGGGTAAGACTGCCGGGAGGGACTTTCTCACCGATTGTCTTCATGGTGGCTTCCAGGGCAGCCATCTCCACTTCGCCGGACCGCATATTTCCCAGATCATGCTTGGAATAATCGCATTGGACATCAACCACCACGCAGTCAGCAAATTGAAGACAATCGCTATTGTAGGTCGCCGTCAGGGTTTCTGATTGAAGCACACACCTGTCGATAAGCTCTTCCACTTCGGGATCTTCTGCTTTAACCGGCGAAATGCCCTTGTTCAGGATGGGAATCTTCCAGTAGCTCCGCATGCTGGGGCGCTGACAGCCGATAACGAACTTGGTATTCTTGCCATTTTTATCTTTGGCATCGGCTACAATGGCGGCCATCACGGCACCAACAAAGCCAACCCCCATCACAACGACAATCTCCTGTCCTCTTTCCCTTGCCAGGCCAATAAGCCTTTCTATCCTTTGGAGTTCAAAGCCGTATTCTTCGGGTTGTGGGAGTGCAAATTTTTCACCCTGAGGGGTGATAGAATAAATTACCTCTGTTTTGCTCATTTGATTATGGTTAATATATTTTTGGAAATACCGGATACTACCGGATGTTAGCTTCAAGTTGTTTTTCAAAGGCGGCGACAAGTCTGTTCATGGCCTTATCGATGATCTTATCGGTCAATGTTTTTTCGTCATCACGGAATATGAAGCTTACAGCATAGGATTTTTTATTTTTCCCGATCTTATCGCCTTCATAAACGTCGAAAAGCCCAACTGAGCGCAGCAGGCTGTTCTCTGTTTTGAAAGCAATTTCGCGAATCTGCTCAAAGCGCACTTCTTTGCTGATGAGAAGGGCCAGGTCGCGCCTTACTTCAGGGAATTTGGGCACAGGCGTGGAAACGATGCTTGTCGCACGGGCGAATTGCATCATCATCATCCATGAGAGATCTGCATAGTAAACATCCTGTTTTATATCGAATGCCTTGAGCAGGTCTTTGCTGATCCTTCCGAAAGAACCAACTTCCTTTCCATCTTTCTGGTAGCTGAGGCCTTCGTCAAAAATATTTGCATCGGCAGTACTGTTTTCCAATTTGTCAGGTTCTGCACCCAGCTTCAACAGCAGGCTCTTCACATAGGATTTCAGCAGGAAAAAGTCAATGGCCTGATCAGTGGTATCCCAGCTTTCTTTTTGCTTTCTGCCACATATGAACAGGGCAAGGCGTTTTTCTTCATGGTAGCCATCCAGTGGAGCTTCTGTAGTTTTCTTCGGATCGCGTGAATACACATTGCCAAATTCAAAGAAACGTATATCGTTGACCCTCCTGTTCTGATTAAATG
>JAGLYE010000203.1 GCA_023132505.1 Bacteroidales bacterium
CTAAAATTTTTACCGGACACCACTAGTTTAACTATCTGACTTCAATTTCAATAGAGTCCTAAGCAATAATAATAAACATCTCCTAAGGTTATATATCTTCCAGGTGCAAGACACCGATTTATAACCTAAATAAACAACTGAAAAATTTTCAAAGCACACCCTCATCAGCAAACGAAAAATACTCCTCTGATGTCAGAATTAGGTGGTGTAAAACTGGAATATCAAGTACTTTACCAGCTGATACTAGCTTTCGGGTAAGTGCTCTATCCGATTCGCTTGGTTGTAGGCTGCCTGAGGGATGATTGTGCTCCCGCTCGTGTGAATCTCATGATTCGTGCGTATTAACTGCTCATCTCCGGATGAGCATGCAATGGAAAATACCAGAGGTTTTGCTTGCCAGGAGACAAGCAACTTACGGGCCGGGATCGTGAGTTCCGCGTCAGCCGGTTTTTTCTATTGTTGTTAAAATAATGTTTAAGCATTTCGCTGACGATCTACATCATTTTTAAATCAATTAATCCTTTTTTCCTTTCTTGCCCATTCCCGTTCCCTGAGAATATATTTTTGCACCTTTCCTGTGGATGTTTTAGGAAGTTCGTCGAATTCAACTGCGGCAGGACATTTGTAGCGGGCAATTTTCTGACGGCAGAAGTCTATGATTTCCTTTTCAGTTGCCCTGGCATTTTTTCTTAAGGTCACGAATGCTTTCGGCCTTTCCCCCCATTTTTCATCTGGTATGGCTATTACGGCACATTCCAAAACTGCAGGATGCTTGACGATTGTTTGTTCTATTTCAATTGTTGAAATGTTTTCCCCTCCTGAAATGATGATATCTTTCAACCTGTCGCGCAATTCGATGTAGCCATCGGGATGCCAGACTGCAAGGTCGCCTGAATGGAACCAGCCTCCATTGAAGGCTTTTTCGGTAGCTTCAACCTCCTTGAAATAACCTATCATCACATTGTTTCCCCTCATCACCACCTCTCCTATGGTCTTTCCATCCTTTGGCACATCTGCCATATTTTCATCTACCACCCTCACCAGATCAGCAGTGACATAGGCCTGGCCCTGCCTAGCGCGGATGGTTGCCTTTTCGGCTTCCGACAGGCTATCCCATGAAGGATGCCACTCACATATTGTATGTGGTCCGTAAGTTTCTGTGAGACCGTAAACATGGATCGGTTTCAGGTTCAGTGCTTCGATTTTCTCAAGGAGGGTTGGTGAGGGGGGAGCGCCGGCAATGGTAACGGTGACCGGCTTTTCAGGCCTGAAAGCATCTTCATGGTTCACCAGCATAATCTGCACGGTGGGTGCGCCATTAAAATGGGTCACCCCTTCTTTTTTAATCAGTTTCCAGATCTCGCCAGCATCCGGGCGGCGCAGGCAAACATGAGTTCCGGCTACTGCCGTTACAGCCCAGGTGAAGCACCACCCATTGCAATGAAACATGGGCAGGGTCCATAAATAAACTGTTTCCTGGTTTATTCCGATCTCGATGATTTCGCCCAGGGCATTCAGATATGCTCCCCTGTGTGAAAAGATCACCCCTTTGGGCCTCCCTGTGGTCCCCGATGTGTAATTAATTGCGATGGGCTCCTCCTCATCCTCTAAATAATAATCAGGCTGTTGTGGTGAACCTTCCCGCAGGAAAGATTCATAAGGGTCGCTTTCCATTCCTGAATCGTCAATCCTGGTGATCTGGACTTCCTTATCGTTCACCTGCCCGACCAGGGGAAGGAATTCCGAATCAACAAACAAGAACTTCGCCCCGGAATGTTCCAGGATGTAGCTGACCTCATCTGCATTAAGCCGGATGTTGATGGCTACCAGGACCCCACCCGCCATGGGAATAGCAAAGTGGGCCTCCAGGAGTGCCGGAATGTTAGGGCTCAGAAAAGCGACACGGCCGTGTTTCTCCAGTCCCAATTCTTTCAGGCGCGAAGCGAACCTGTACACACGTTCCTGGAACTGTGCGTAATTATATCTCCTCTCGCCGTGGACAACGGCTATTTTTTCCGGCATCACGTAAGCTGTGCGGTTTAGAAAACAAACAGGGGAAAGCTCTGTTCTGGAGACCGATTTGATAGTCTGGCTTGGCATAATCTGTTCTTTTTTCAGAAATAGTAAAGTTAGGGAACTGTATTGAAATTAACAAACACAACTTTAATACCCTGTATACGTGATTGCATTAAAGTTTAATATTTTACTGAATCTCCCCTGAAAATCAGGGGAGCTTATTAGGAAACCTCGCGGCAAGCCACGAGGAATAATTTAATTAAAATAATATTTCTTCAGCCAAATTGCGAAAACAGGATCAAGAATTTCAATTCTTCCTCCCTGATCGTCAATAATTCCTTTTCCAATTAAGGCTTTTTTAATACGGTTTACATTGGCTGACGTTCCCAGTTGATAATTGCTCAGTGTAGTTGCGGCACTGAACTTTTTAACTCCTGATAATACGGCCAGTAAAAAATTTACCTGAGTGGTGCTGAGCGATTCGGTCAGGTTCAAAAACAATAAACTTAATTGCATAACCAATGATTCCAGCGCTTCATAAATTATTGAATCTGTTATCTCTTTATCAGTTCGTAACCAGCAAAGCTGAGCCAGTTGCTGAACATAATATGGATGATTATCTGCCATTAAAGCGATTTGTGATGCTTGCTTTTTAGTGATTGTTTTTCCTGTCGCCTTAAACTGCTTTTGAATAAAATCCTCCCAATACTCAGTTGGTATTTTATCAAGAAACATCAGGCTGCCAAACTTGTAAAAAGGCATTGAAGGTGATGTAAATACATTTAAAAGCATATGCCGTTTGCTGCCGTACAGACAATAACTTGCATTTTGGTGTTTCTGCCAGTGTGAACGCAGTTTTTTCTGAAATGCCAAAGGGTCATCAAAATAACTGATATTTTGAAATTCATCGATACATAGCACTACTTTCAAGCCCTTTTCTGTTGCAATATGTTCAGCCAGGTTCAGAATTTCATCCGGTTGCTTTTTGACATCCTGCCAATTAAGTCCAAAACTAAATTCTTGCTGGTCATCAGGACTAAAAGTAATTTTGGGTACCCATTGCTTCATAAACTCTTTTGTATTGGCAATTATATCATCAATCTTACCGGATACAGATTGCAAAATGTTTTCAGAAACTGATTTGTAGAATTCTTCTTCCGAGCGAATATTAAACATGTCAATATGAATAATGCGAATATCTTTTTCTGTATGCATTAATTCATCTGCAGCCCTTTTAACAAGCGAAGATTTGCCCCATCTTCGTGGAGAAATCAAGATGGTATTAATCCCATGTGTGAAATTCTGTTTCAAGAGTTTTATCTCATTCTCCCTGTCAGTAAAATAGTCTCCTGTTGCAATTTTACCGTACACAAATGGTGTTTTCATAATATTTATTTATTACAATATGGTTACAAATATACGTTACATTTATGTAACATACAAATATGTTAGCTAAATTATGTGATATTAATTAAATGGTATTGAATCCCGGGGCAGACCCCGGGAAAATAAAATTGCCCGATGTAGGAGATTGGCTTCGCCGAGCTACGCTTCGCTCCGGTTGCACGATTGGACGATTTCCTAAGGTTGGCAATACTTCGCTCAATCTTATACATCACGCCATCGCCGCAATCTTGCAATCATATGGCTTTTTGGAGTTTGGAGTTTGGAGTTTG
>JAGLYE010000204.1 GCA_023132505.1 Bacteroidales bacterium
AAAGACATGTCTTCGCCGGTATTGTTGTAATAAGTGAAGGAAGGCTCAAATTCATTGGAAGTAGAACCATTATGAAAGGTCCATTGCCATTGGTCGCTATACTGTGATGTATTATGGAAAGCGACAGATACAGGGGCAGGCCCCTCGTTTCCTGAAAAGTAAAAACTGGCTATTGGTAGTGTAAGGGTACCAACATTCTTCTGATCTTCTTCATCAACTTTTGTACAGGAGCTGATGATAATGATACTGCAGATGGCGAAAAGGCTGAGGATCTTCTTCATGCGAACATTCTTTGATACAAAAATAAACCAAAAAGTTCAGAATTCAATGAATGATAAGTTTACGGTCGCATTTTTTAAGTTAACGGCCATATTTTATTGGAGAAAATCGTTTCTTTGTTCTGGATTTTCTTATCCATACTATTTCTAAGGAAATAGCGTTTATGGATAAACCTTTTCTGATAGCATGAAACGAACGCTTCTGATCATTGCATTATTGGCCATTGCACTGGGTGTTTATTCCCAGGCACCCAAGTACAGCAATGAGTTTCTGGCTATTGGCGTTGGCGCCCGTTCGCTGGGTATGGCCAATGCTCAAACGGGTATCACAAACGATGTTACTTCTGCTTATTGGAACCCGGCCGGTTTGGCAAACCAGTCGTCTGATATGCAGATAGGCCTGATGCACAATGAGTATTTTGCAGGCATAGTCAAATACGACTATGCGGGTTTTTCCATGAGGCTCGACACGGCTGCCACCATAGGTATTTCCGTGATTCGCATGGGTATAGATGATATCCCCAACACCATAAACCTTTACGATAACCAGGGAAATATCAACTATAACAGGATTACCAGATTCTCCGCAGCTGATTATGCAATGATGTTTTCCTATGCCAGAAAAAGCAAGATCAGGGGCCTCAGCTATGGCGGGAATGTGAAGCTTATTTTCCGACAGATCGGCAGCTTTGCCAAAGCATACGGTTTCGGGTTGGATGTGGGGATACAATACAGAACCGGGAAATGGCTTTTTGGAGCCATGGCAAGAGATATTACTACCACCTTCAATGCCTGGACCTTCGAAGTATCTGAAGATATGAAGGAAGTTTTCGAAGCCACCGGTAACGAGATACCGGAGAACTCACTTGAAATTACCCTGCCCAGACTGAACCTGGGTGCAGGCCGCTACTTCAAAATTTCAGATAGCTTCTCTTCGCTGGTAGCCCTCGATCTTGACATCACATTCGATGGGAAAAGGAATACGCTGATAAAATCCAATCTGATAAGTATTGATCCCAAACTGGGAGTTGAATTTGGTTTCAAGGATATTGTTTATGTACGTGGAGGGATCAGGAATATCCAGGAAGAGACTGATTTTGGCGATAAAAAGAGGATCACCATTGAACCCAATTTCGGGGTAGGGGTGAAGATCAAGAAAATGATCTCCATCGATTATGCCCTTACCAATATTGGGGATTCGTTCTTCTATTCCAACGTGTTTTCGCTTCGTATCGACCTGAACAGGAAATAGAATAAAAAAACCTTCCGGATTCAAGCTTTTCATTTTCTTATCTTTGAATAAAATTATGAATCAAGCCTATGGATAATTTTAAACCATATCATTATTCTGAAGATGATATCCGTACACGGGTAAAAGATCTCCTGGGAGTAACCCTTGCCGGAAAAGAAAGAGATGAAGCCCTGAATCTGATCTTAAGTATCATCGACCTAACCACCCTTGAGGCCACCGATACAGAAGATAAGGTGGCATCGCTTTGCCAACAGGCAGGTTCTTTTTCACGAAGGAAGCCGAATGTATCAAATGTTGCAGCAGTATGTGTATATCCTCCCTTTGCCTCCCTTGTAAAAAATGAACTTGAGGGTACGGGCATCAATACCGCCTGCGTGGCTACGGCTTTCCCCTCGGGTCAATCCCCTCTTCCCGTCAAACTCATGGAGGTCTCCTATGTAGTTTTGGAAGGTGCAGATGAAGTCGATATGGTGATCAGCAGGGGAAAGTTCCTGGAAGGAAAACATCAGGAAGTGGCCGATGAGATCACTGCCGTGAAAGCAGCTTGTGGAGATGTGCGCCTGAAGGTAATCCTTGAAACAGGAGAGTTGAAAGCCGTGGAAAATATCAGGAAAGCATGTGAAATAGCCCTATTGGCAGGGGCAGATTTCCTTAAAACCTCTACCGGGAAAATTCAGCCTGCAGCAACACCCGAAGCTTTTTTGGTCATGCTGGATACCATTAAGGAGTTTTATGCCATTACTGATAAAAAAACAGGCATAAAAGCTGCCGGTGGAATTTCTGATGCAGAGACAGCTTTACATTATTATTTGCTTGTAAAAGAAGTGCTCGGGGATGAATGGCTTAATAAAGACCTGTTTCGTATCGGAGCCAGTCGCCTTGCAGAAAATGTTTTCAATGAACTTTAAATGTATTAATATTGTTATATGTAAATAATAGTGTTTTTAATAAAATGCTGAACATGAAAAAAATTACATATCTGATCCTGCTCCTTTTCGTTTTTAATGTGTCTTTTGGACAAACTCAGTTGGATACTGCCGTTAATTTTTCTGTAAAAGATATTCATGGTAATAGTATTGATCTCTTCCCAATCCTGGATGAAGACAAATTGGTTGTTATCGATTTCTTCTCTACTTCCTGTGCCCCGTGTGCCCTTTATGCACCTGATTTTCAGGCTTCCTATGAGGATTTTGGAGAGAATAGCGGGAATGTATTTTTTATGAGTATTTGCTGGGGCGACGATAATGCAGGCGTTGCATATTTTGATTCAGTTTATGGTGTTACACTCCCATCAGTGAGCGGGGACCAGGGTGGTGGTAATATTGTTCATAATGCATATATGATCATGTCAGTACCAACAGTAGTTCTGATTGCTCCCGACAGGGAAATCCTTGAACATTATATTTGGGAACCTTCACAGGCTAACATTAATGCAGCTATCATTGCTGCCGGTGGTTCTATGGTTGGCATTGATGATGAACTTTCTGAAAATAAAAACAGCCTGTTTGTATATCCCAATCCAGCTAGCGGTCGGATCAATGTTCAATTTGATGTATTGGAAACAGCCGTGTATCACCTGGAAGCTTATAACCTTCTGGGTGTCAGGGTCCGCGAGTCAGCACAAACCAAGCTGTCAGCCGGTAGCCATGTAATTAGTACTGATCTCAACGGGCTTCCCGGCGGGACTTATTTTGTAAGACTCGTGAGGAACGGCCAACATGAAAATATAAGCAGACTGATTTTGCTCGATTAGATTAATTTTGATCTTCTCTTTGGTGGTAGACCTAAAAAAAGACAGTCATGAACATCTTCAATAAAACCGGAGCTTTCATTCTCCTTCTCTTCCTGTTAATGCTGGGTGCTTGCGATAATACAGATGATAATAACCCGTCTCCCGTCCCTGATGCACGTGATAAGTTTGTTGGCAACTGGAATGTAAATAATGAGAGTTGCGCCAAGAATAAATATGTTGTGGCCATTGGCAAAGACCCCTCTAACTCAGCCCGGGTATTGATAAGCAACTTTGCTTTTTCCAGTGCAGGCCAACCCGATACGGCTCTTATTGCCGGGAGTTCTATTATTGTTTATAAGCAGACCAACAGTGAAGGCTGGGTAGTAGAAGGGAATGGCAATTACAACAACGATGAAACCATTGA
>JAGLYE010000205.1 GCA_023132505.1 Bacteroidales bacterium
GGGTGACAACTTATCAGGCTTAAAACAAGGAAGGGCGCGGCGCCAAACTTAGGTTTTTTATTTGCTGCTTTGTTAGAGCGCCGCGCCCTTCCTCCCTAATACAAAGTATGAGTTGTCATCCCGAGCGTAGCCGAGGGATTCGTATCAAATTTATAGAATTGTTTCAGTTAGAGACAAACTAAGATTTTTACCGGACACCACTATATCGAAATTCGAACATCCACTTCGACAATCGACAATCGACAATCGACAACCGACAATCACTTCTGATTTCCAACTTCTGATATCTTATTTCTGATATCAGTCCCTTGCCTGATCAATCATAAAAGCATATTCCAGTGCTACTTCCTTATATCGCTGGAATCTTCCCGATGCACCTCCATGGCCATAATCCATGTTGATCCGTAAGACAAGCAGATTATCATCAGTCTTCATATCCCTCATTTTGGCCACCCATTTTGCAGGTTCCCAGTATTGAACCTGTGAGTCGTGCAGGCCCGTGGTAATCAGCATAGCAGGATAATCTTTTGCTTCTACATTATCGTAAGGTGAGTAAGAAAGCATATATTCATAATACTCCTTATCGTCAGGATTGCCCCACTCATCATATTCCCCGGTGGTAAGTGGTATGCTTTCATCCAGCATGGTAGTGATCACATCAACAAAAGGAACGGCAGCGACTATACCTTTGAAGAGGTCGGGGCGCATATTCACAACTGCTCCCACCAGCAAGCCGCCAGCGCTGCCACCCATGGCAAAGATCTTTTCTTCAGATGTGAATTTCTCCGCAATCAGGAATTCAGCACAGCTGATAAAATCAGAAAATGAGTTCTTTTTCTTCAGGAGCTTACCGTCTTCATACCACCAGCGGCCCATCTCCTCACCACCCCTGATATGGGCAATGGCATAAACGAAACCACGGTCGAGCAGACTCAGGCGAACAGAGCTGAAATACGGATCCATACTCGAGCCATAAGAACCATATCCATATAATACCAGCGGATTGCTGCCATCCTTCGCAATTCCTTTTTTATAGACAAGCGAGATTGGCACTTTTACCCCGTCAGGAGCAATAGCAAACAATCTTTCAGCGAAATACTCATCAGGGTCATAACCTCCGACAACCTCCTGTCGTTTCAGCAATTCAGCTTCGCCGGTTTTCATATTATAATCATACACAGAGTTCGGAATGGTCATCGATGTATACCCATAGCGAAGCACTTCTGTGTCGAAATCCAGATTTGTTGAAAGGTAAACCAGGTATGCCTGTTCATCAAACTCTATATAAAAGTCTCTTTCTCCATTATGGCTAAGGATCCTGATCTCTGTCAGGCCGTTGATCCTTTCCTGCAGAGCGAGATATTTATTAAAGACCTCATAGTCTTCAAGAAGCACATCCTCACGATGCGGGATCACTTCCTTCCAGTACCTCATGCCGGTCTTCGCAACGGGGGTTTCCATCAGGCGGAAGTTCTTTGCATCCAGGTTAGTCCTGATATAGAACCTGTCTTTATAATGGCTGACAAAATATTCCATGTCTTGCTGCCTGGGCTGGAAAACCCTGAATTCACCATCAGGCTTTGAGGCCTTCAGAAACCGGTATTCTGTTGACAGGGTGCTGAAAGAGCCGATCATAATATATTCCATCGACTTTGACAATGAAACCATTGTGTGGAAGGTTTCATCCTCTTCATGATAGATTATCGGGTCAGCAGCCGGGTCATTTCCAAGCAGATGTTTATAGATCTTATCCGGACGAAGCGTAATCTCATCCTTACGTGTGTAAAATACAGTTTTATTATCAGCAGCCCAGGGAGCGTATCCGGTAGTGTTCGGAATAGCATCTTCATAAATTTCCCCGCTTTCAAGGTCTTTAAAATAGATATCATACTTCCTCCTGCTCAAGGTATCTACACCGTAGGCAATGATCTTGTTATCGTGGCTGACCGAGATGCCAACTACCTGGAAATAGCTATAGCCCTCTGCCATTTCATTTACATTAAGCATGATCTCCTCATCGGCTTCCAGATTATCTTTTTTCCTGCAGAATACTGGATATTCCTTCCCCTCTTCATATCGTGAGTAATAATAATATCCATTGCGTTTATAGGGCACCGACATATCAGTTTGTTTGATCCTGCCAACAATTTCATCATACAGTTCTGTTTGGAATTCTTCTGTATGCTTCAGCATGGCAGTGGTATAGGCATTCTCTGCCTCAAGGTAGGATATCACCTCCTGGTTTTCCCGGTCATTAAGCCAGTAATATGGATCAATGCGTGTGTGGTCGTGAGCCCTTAGCTCTTTGTTGATCTTTTTGGCAAGTGGTGGTTTCATGGCGTTTTTTTTATTAGAACAACCACTAATGATCAGCATGGTTGCCATAAAGAAAAGACTGCTGGTGAAAAAAGATTTCATCACACTAAATTATTAAGAAAGCATTATATATTCAGAATACATACCCTGAAGCCTTAGCAGCCGGATCAGAATGCAAGGCTTACACCAAGACTGGGCATGATCGGCAATTGGTAAACGATCTCATTTGTAATTCTGTCAACGTAAAAGATATTTTTCCTGTTATATACATTCACCACACTCACATCAACTTCAAAAACAGTATGTTCACTTATATGGAAGCGCTTTTTAAGATCAATATCGAGCCGGTGATAGGTTGGCAGCCTGCCCGCATTCAGGTCAGAATATAAAATGCCGAGTTCACCATTGGAAGTTGTATAATCGGTGTAAATCCCTTCTTCAAAGTTGATCTTCTCATAATAGCCCTGTGTTTGGGTAAAGGGGAAACCTGACCCGAAATTCCACCTGGCGCTGAACTCCCAGTCCATTTTGCCACCAAATCGATAAACAGCCAGCAGATTTACATTATGACGCCTGTCGAAATGCGGATAGTAATGCTGCAAATGACCGTTTATATCTTCATAATACCTGTTTACAAAGGCAAATGAATAAACAGCCCAGATGTAAAGCTTCCTGTTATCAAACTTCATTGTAAAGTCGATCCCTTCTGCATCACCTTTTTCCACAATAAAATCCTTGGTTAGCAGGTCAGGTTCATTGGGTGCTTTTTCCTCATCGAATATCTTATTTCTGTTCAGGTTGGTTAGCTGGGAGAAGTTTTTGTAATAGCCTTCAACATTAACGGTAATAAACCTGCCCAGGTCAATCTCAGCACCGAGGATCAAATGTTCAGATTTTTGAAGGTTGTGGGTTACGGGTTCTCCGTCAAACTCTGCGGGAAGGTTATCAGGGCCTGAGAGGAAACCGTAAAAGAGGTTCACGACATCACGATCGGAGGTGGCGCTGATCAGGTTCTGTGAATAAAGTCCACCGGCAAATTTCAATCTGAAATTGTCGGTAACATTATATTTCATTGAGAGCCTGGGTTCAGGTGAAACTGTCGAGAGGGAGGCATACCATTGCAAACGGAAGCTGGGCTCGATCAACACTTTCCCTGCCGTCTTCTTATATTTAACATACATGCCAAGTTCTGTGGTATTTTCTTTTTGCTGAATAGTACGCCCCACAGAGTTGATAAAGAAATAATCCGTTGTAAAGCCAAGTATTTCAATACCATACTTTAGCTGATCACGGCCCAGGAAATAGTTGAAGTCGAAGCCCATGTTAAAGCCATTGATCTCACTTGT
>JAGLYE010000206.1 GCA_023132505.1 Bacteroidales bacterium
TAATTACTCACTCTATTTAGGCACTGGCCACTAGGCACTAGGCACTTAGAATGGCACTACATCATCATCCAGATCATTCATCTTCGATGGAACGGTAAATGTATCGCCGCCATCGGCACTGAGCTGCTGGTCAAAGCCTCCGATCGTATCAAGCTCTGCATATTTTGCAAAGTCTTTGATGAACCGGAGTTGAAGCTCGCCGGTAGCCCCATTTCTGTGTTTAGAGATGCTGATCGTAGCCAGCCCTACCAGGGAGTTCTGGTTCTCGTCCTCGGTAAGGCCATAATACTCAGGTCTGTATATAAAGAGGACGATATCAGCGTCTTGTTCAATGGCTCCGGATTCACGAAGGTCGGAGAGGATCGGTTTTTTATCTCCGGCACGTGTCTCAACTGCACGGCTCAACTGCGACATTGCCATGATAGGTATATCGAGTTCTTTTGCCAGGGCTTTGAGGGACCGGGAGATCTGGCTGATCTCCTGTTCACGGTTCCCTTTGTTGTCCTGCGTACCAACCATGAGCTGGAGATAATCCACAAAGATCATCTGAACGTCGTTCTGGGCTTTCAATCTGCGGCATTTGGCCCTGAGTTCGAAAATGGACAGGCCCGGTGTGTCGTCAATAAAGATCTTGGCATCTTCAAGCGCCCTGATCTTGGTGTTAAGCTGCTGCCATTCGAAGTCCTGCAGGTCGCCTTTGCGCAATTTGTCAGAGTTGAGCTGGGTCTCGGCGGCGATCAGACGAGTGACCAGCTGCACAGATGACATCTCAAGAGAAAAAAATGCGATCGGTTTTTTATGGTCAACCGCCATGTTCCTGGCCAGTGTCAGTGCCAATGCAGTTTTACCCATACCAGGCCTGGAGGCGAGAATGATCAGGTCTGCTTTCTGGAAACCATTGGTGATCCTGTCGAGTTCGACAAAGCCTGATGGAACACCACGCAGCTTGGTTTCTGAATCCCTTGCTGTTTCAATATCTTTAATGGCTTCCTGCATCAGCTTGTGTATTTCACCCTGTTGCCGCCTGATATTTTGCTCGCTTACAGCAAAGAGGTTTTGCTCAGCACGGTCGAGAAGATCGAAAACATCGGTGGTGTCTTCGAAGGCATCTTTGATGATCTCACTGGAAACCCTGATCAGCTCACGCTGAATAAACTTCTGAAGGATGATACGGGCATGGTATTCTACATTGGCAGAGGATGCTACCCTGTTTGTTAACTGGGAAATGTAATAAGCCCCGCCAATAAGGTCCAGCTCACCCGAACTTTTGAGCTGGCTGATCACAGTGAGGATGTCAACCGGCTGGGATTTGTTGAAAAGCGCAACAATGGCATCATATATAACGCGATGTGCTTCTTTGTAAAAGACTTCCGGTTTCAGTATGTCAATAACAGCGGTGAGTGCATCTTTTTCAAGCATAACTGCGCCCAGCACAGCTTCTTCAAGGTCAACAGCCTGAGGAGGTACCCTGCCCTGGTCTAATATGGAGGTGGCTTCAGGTGCTTTCCGGACACGCTTTCTGGTATTATCCTGCTGGGGTGTCAATTTCTTATCCATACTTCAAAAGTACAAAGAATCTGGGCTGAATGCACCAATACTGCAACATTAGTTATCCCAATATAGTTGTTCGTAATTTGTTAATATCTTTCCGAATCGCAGATTCGGGAAGAGGGTTGAGGGTTGAGTGTTGAGTGTTGAGTTGATATTCGATATTTGAAAGCTGTGCTCCTCTGTGCTTCAGTGCCTCTGTGGCTATTATACAATAATCATTTTATCTTTAAGCAGATTAGCTGTCAAACAGGAATGTATGGGGAGGATACCAAGAAGATCACCATGCTTTACAGTTTTAAGAAATTCTGGGCTTGTTCTGATAATTCCATGTTCCTGGCTGATGGAGATCAGTCGTGTAACAGGTATGGGCTCGGTCCGGCCGTCATCTGTATAATTCACCAGCAGTCCATAAAACTTGTCGTCCTGCTCAAGGTATTCTTTTGAAAGATGGACTGCTCCGCCGTATATTACGATTTCATTTCTTTCGGGGTAGATACCTGTGACCGGGCAGGCTACACTAACCGCAATATCACTGAGCTTACAGCTGCCAAGATAATATTGCATCAGATCATAATAGACGAAATTTCCGGGACGGATCTCATCCACGTTGTGGAAGTCACTGAGGATACTGCATGATGGAGTGTCGCCGATAGAAATAATTAAATCCGGATGATCACCAATAAACTTCTTTTTTAAATCCAGAAGTATTTCGTTAACCTCTTGATGGATGGCTTTTATTTCATTTGTATCGCATGCTTCATATGTGTTTCCCGAATGGGTTAAAAATCCCTTGAATGAAAGCTGCTTTGCATGATCAATAAGGTAAATGATCTTTTCAATTTCTTTTTCCTTTTCGTAAGGGATTCCGCTGCGGCCATATCCTGCATCGATCTCAATGAATATTCCGACGGGGCTTTTAATATTTGCTCCCAGTGTGGCTGTTACTTCCGATGAGTCGGTAAGTAAGTTCAGGTTGATATCAGCGGCCATGGTATTGTACTCAGGGATTTCCCTGAGGTTTGCAGGAAACGCGATTGTGATGTCGTCCCAGCCTGCAGATACGAATTCACGGGCCATGTTTGCCGAGGAAACCGTAATTGATTTTACGCCATATTCTCTGAACCAATTTCCAACCAGAGTTGATTGGTGTGTTTTAAAATGGGGCCGGAAAATCACATCAGAGACATTGGCGTTTTCAGCCATGCGCCGGATATTATCACGGCATATATCTTCCTTCACAATAAAGGTAGGACAGGATATCCTGGATTTCATAGATTTTGAATATCGAGCATCGAAAATTACTGTTAACTGTCAACCGTCAACTGCCTACTGCCTACTGCCTACTGATATTTGTCCCTGTCACTAAAATATTTCATAAACTGAACCCTTTCAAAGAGCGTGGGATTAACATATTGCTCCTGGCTCAGCTTACCCCTGAAATCATCAATAGATCCAAATCCCTTTTCTGTCATCCACTCTTCAATTTCCTGAATAACAGTTTTAAGGTATTCAGGTCCGTTTTTATAGAATGAGGAAACCATCTGCACGGCATCAGCTCCGGCCAGTAATTGCTTTATGACTGCTTTTCCGTCATGAACCCCGGTTGAAGCAGCAAGATCACATTTAATCCTGTTGGCCATTATTCCTATCCAACGCAGTGATGTAGACAGCTCCTGAGGTGTGCTGAGCACATTTGTAGATATGATCTCCAATTTATCCAGATCTATATCAGGGCTGTAAAACCTGTTGAACAGGACAATGCCCTGAACTCCTGTCTTCGACAGTACTTTAATGGCACGGCCTAGGTTGGAGAAATAATAGCTGATCTTTATTGCCAGGGGAATCTTAATGATGTTTTTAACATTGTTGATGATCTCCAGATAGGTATGATCAATATCTTCAATACTTTTGTCCATTGTAGATGGAAGAATGAAAATATTGAGTTCCAGTGCATCGGCACCTGCTTCTTCAATCTTTTTGGCAAAATATGTCCATTCGTAAGAACTGTTACAGTTGATGCTGGCAATAAGCGGAATCTTGACCTTCTGTTTAGCTTCTGATATAAGTTTGATGTATTGG